>CANROY010000016.1 GCA_947632355.1 uncultured Bacilli bacterium | reverse complement strand
ACTTCGTCGATACCTACGCGCGTATTGGACTTTCACCAACTAGATATATGCCATGCACGGCACACAACAAAAACCCCAAAAGAAATAATTTTTCTTTTTGGGGTTTGGTTATAGATTAAAAATAACACACCATTTTATAAATGTAAAGATTTATTAATAATTTTTCTAGTCTTTTAAATCCATTTTGCAATATAAATACATCTTGTTGTATCTTCTTCATAATGGTTAAAAATAGCAATAATATTTTCAACAATAGCAAGAAGTTTATTCTTATAAGAATTAGAAACTCGAACATTATAGATTTCTTTTTGCATTTTTCTTCTAAACAAATTATCATCGATGTATTTTCCTAAAACATAATCAATTCTTTTAACAGCCTTTGCTTCTTCATCATTTTGAAGATTTGCTTTAAAAATAAAATCTTCATATATCTTAATTAATTTTTCGGTAACAACATCTTCTTCAAAATATTCGTAATTTATAATACGATAGAAATTAGGACACATTTCTAGTACTAATTTATTATTGCTCATCCTTTAACCTCCTACTATCATATAAACATCATACTACAAGTAAACCTATTTGTAAAGTCTTTCATTCTTATAAAATAAATAGAAAAATATGTGCTATAATAAAAATGATAAATAAAAATAGGAAGTGGTAAAAAATGGCAAAAAGAAAACTAAAAAAGAAAGTGTATTCGATAGGAATCTTTATTCTTATACTCTTACTCGTTGGTGGTTATTTTGGAATGAAGTATTACCAAGAATACAAATACAAACAAACATATGAATACAAATTAACAGAACACGGCTATACACTAGAAGAAGCCAAGAAATTAGTAGACTTTTATAAAGAAGATACCGATTTCGAAAATCTACTTACTATAGAAAAGAATTCCTATATCTTAGAACTGATTCAAGAGAAGTACTATATCAATAAAAACTTATCTCGTTATTTAGACTATGCAAATAAAAATAAAGATAAAAGCGTAAAAGATGTTGTTGCTGTTGTCAATGTCAATTGTGATTATAAATATTATGAACACGATATTCCAACCGATACTTCTTTAGGTATCTTAATCAATGTAAATAAGTACTATACCCTTCCAGAAGACTTTGAACCAATAGAAATCGAAGATATCAGTATTCGTTATTCCTACGATGGAAATCGTATTTCTAAGGAAGCCAATGATGCCTATGTTTCTATGTGGAATGCTGCAAATGAAGCTGGATTTACTTTAATTGTCAATTCAAGTTATCGTGATTATCAAGAACAAGAAGATGTGTATAGTTCTAAAAAAGCAAGTTTAGGTCAAAAAGAAGCCGATAAAGTAGCAGCAAGACCTGGGCACTCTGAACATCAAACTGGATTATCTATCGATGTATTTGAAAAAGGAAATCAATCAACAGCTACGTTTAAAGATTCCCCTGCTTATACTTGGTTAAAAGAAAATGCTTATCAATATGGATTTATTGAACGTTATCCAGAAGATAAAGAATATTTAACTGGTTATAGTGCTGAGGCATGGCATTGGAGATATGTTGGAGAAGAAGTTGCTAGAAGAATGCATAACGAAGGAATTACTTTTGATGAATACTATGCTTATTACATCGAAAATCAAGCCTAACGACTTGATTTTTTTAATTGTTTTAATACTTCACGATTACCATTATAAACCCATAAATTATTCTCTTCTAAGTATGTATACTCTTTCAACAGTCCATTTTCAAAATCTAAGATATAATAAATTTCATTTAAAGACAAAGAAATACTATCTTTAGTTGTTAAAACTTTTTTTACTCGTTCATCAACACTTAAAGATTTAAATTCATCTATACGAAATTGATTTAAAAATTGATAATAAACAATATCTTTTTGAATTCTTGAAAATTTTGCATAACTATTGATAAAATCCATGCACTCTTCTGGTTCTATTTCATCTTTTAAGGGTTTACCCTTTTTAAAACATTGCCTATTATACTAAAAAAATCTGTCATTTATCAAAAAAACTTAATTTTTAAAAGAAACAACCTTTTGACTTAATGTTCTTGTAACAGGTTTTAAATTTTTTAAAGAGGCAATTGTTCTTTCTACAACGCTATCATAAATTCTAGAACATCCTTGGACACCACAAATAATATCCTCTATCGTTAATTCACTTTGATTTTGTACTTTGGCATTAGCAAATGCCATATCAATCATATCAATAATTAAATCTGGATTATGAGTAGGGTCATTATATTGACGGCATTCATTTCTAGTCGCTTCTATTAAAAGAGAAATAATGCTCGATAAATCATCTTGCAATGGTTCTAAAGAGATTTTATCTTGAGCTTCATAATCTCTAAATACTTTATCGATGATTTTTGATAATAACTCTTCATTTGGTTCTTTTACTTCTACTAATTGAAATCTTCTTTTTAAAGTATCTTGACTAAAATAGATGTGATATTCTTCTTCTGTAGTTGTACCTATAACACGTAAATTTTCTCTATCAATTTCTTGTTTTAACATTTCTACCATATCCAAATCACTATTACCACTTGCTCCTGCTCCATAAATCGTATGGATTTCATCAATAAATAAAATGGCATCTTGTTTTTTTGCTTGCTCAAGTGTTTGCATTAATTTTTCTTCAAAATCTCCTCGATAACGAGTTCCTGCTACAACAGAAGAAACTTTTAGTTCAATAATAGATTTATTTTTTAAAAATTTCGGAACTAAGTTTTTTTGTATTTTATAGACTAATTCTTCTACTAAAGCCGTTTTTCCAACACCACTTGGTCCTACTAAAAGAGGAGACTTCTTTTGACTTGCTAAAACTAATATGAGTTGCTTTAACTCTTCTTCTCTACCGATAATAGGCTCTGTTTCATAGACTTTATCATTCATTTTCTTGGCTATTGTTTGTTTTGGATTAGAAGATGGAGTTGGTGCATTCGTATTTTGAGGTTCTTTTTTAGGCAATTCTTCCTCTTTATGATTATTATTTAATATAGAATAAAGTTTTATCATATCTTTTCTTGTCATAAAACTTGTTTGTAATGCCCTTAATTCAATTTCTTTTATTTCTTCTAAAGAAGAATATTCCCTTAAAATATTTAAAATAGGGATGGGCTGATTACAACATTGTTGGCGATCCTGTATTTTACGATTACCAAAAAGCAAATACGAAGAATCAGAAAATATATCTTTATAGCATCGATCTTCAGTATATATGCTATTATGATAATAAGCAATCGTTAAAAAATGAGGAATAAATTTATCAACAGACCTTTGTTCCATTAAATTTCCAACATGCACAACATACATGTCCTTAATCGAATATCTCTTTAGTTTATTAAACATTCGTACCACCTCAAAAAAAGTATTTTTATTATACCATTTTTTGTTTATAAGTCAAAAAAAATACTCTTTCGAGTACTTATTTTAGATTACTAATTAATTCATCTTTTTTCATAGTAGAATAACCTTTAACACCTTGTTCTTTTGCTACAGCCTTTAATTCTGCTAAAGTCATTGTACTATAATCTTTCTTTTCTTCTTTTTTAGCAGGTTTTTCAGCTTTTTCTACTACTTTTTCTTGAACCTTTTCTTCTACTTTTTTCTCTACTGGTTTCTTACCACTTTTTAAAGCATCTTTTGCAACATTAACTAATTTAGTAAATGATGCAGCGTCATCAATAGCAAGTTCAGAAAGCATTTTTCTATTAATTTCAATACCAGCAATATTTAAACCATTAATAAATTTAGAATAACTGATATCATTTTCTCTACATCCAGCATTAATTCTTGTAATCCATAATTTTCTGAAATTTCTTTTATTAGCTCTTCTATCACGATATGCATATACTTCACTATGGAAAACTTGTTCTTGTGCTGTTTTATAAAGTCTATGTTTACTTCCAAAGTATCCTTTGGCTTGTTTTAATACTTTTCTTCTTCTGTTTTTAGAAACAGTTCCACCTTTAACTCTTGTCATTTCTAAACCTCCTTACTAGATAACTGACTTAATTCTGTCAGTATCTCCTTTACTTAATGTTCCTTTATTTCTTCTTTGTCTAACTTGTTTTGCTGTATCTTTACTTGTTTTGTGGTTACCTCCACTTTTCTTATAAGATAAGGTTCCATTAGCACGTTTTTTAAATACTTTGCTACTTGCTTTATGCGTTTTTTGTTTTGGTCCTTTTGCCATAATAACAATCCTTCTTTCTCTTTATTTTTTAGGTGCTAAAATGATATACATACTTCGTCCTTCTAATTTTGGTTCAGACTCAATATCAGCATAATCACTTAATGCCGAAGCAAATTTTAGTAAAACATCACGCCCAAGTTCAGTATGAGCCATTTGTCTTCCTTTAAAACGAATTAATCCTTTAATTTTATGTCCTTTTTCTAAATAACCTTGGGCATTTTTCGTACGAGTTTCAAAGTCATGAACATCAATCGTTACAGATAAACGATACTCTTTCACTTCTTTATTCGTTTCTCTTTGCTTTTTTTGGGCTTCTTTTAGTTTCTTTTGTTTTTCATATTTAAACTTGTTGTAGTCCATAATTTTAGCAACAGCAGGAGTTGCTCCTGCATTCATTAACACTAAATCAAGTCCAGCGTAATTGGCAAGTGTTAAAGCATCATCTAACTTTTTTATACCCATTTGTTCACCATTTGGTCCAATTACCATTAATTCTTCTACTCGTATTTGTTCATTAATTGGTAATTCGTTTTTATCATTTGCTATAGAAATGCACCTCCATACATTATAAAAGGTAGATACTTTGTATCCACCTAAAAAAGCATAATTTTTATTATTTTATGGCTTTTTACCTATTACTAGTTCGTAATCAGGTGGATCTAAAATCTCTTTCCTTTTTTTGTAACAATCAAATTATATAGTATATTCTATGCTTTTGTCAAGCATAAATTCACTAAAATGGTAGTTCTAGGACAACATCGCTTTCCGGAAAAGCAACACAAGGATGAATAAATTCGTTTTCTTCATCAGCTTTTCTTAAAACACCATCAATCGTTCTTACCATTCCACTTTTTAATTTACTACGACAAAAACCACATTCCCCCACTTGGCAACGACTATTGGTTGGGATTCCTTCTTTTTCCATTGCACTTAATAAGGTTTCGGTGTGATGACACGTAAGCGTATATTCTTTTTCACTTGTAATAACCGTAACGGTATAAGGGTCATTTCCAAATAAATCCACTTTACCAAAGAAAGCATCATGGCGAATATATTTATTTGGTAGGTTAAATTCTTTTAAAACTGCATTGGTACTTTCTAAAAATGCATTAGTACCACTTACGAAAAAACTAGTCTCCGGTTCTAAAAAAGGCTCTATTATTTCTTTTGATAAATGACCATAATAGTATTCTTCCTTATCTTCATCACTCAAAATATACTCAATATGGATTAAGTTATTTTTACGAGAAATCTCTTCTAACTCTTGTTTAAATAAAAGATCTCTTTCTGCTCTAGCACTATAAAGAATCGTCAATTTAAAATCCAAAATACCATCTTTAATCGCTTCAGCCATAGAAAGAATGGAAGTAATTCCCCTACCATTTACTAAAGCAATCACGTTTCTAGCATCCCTTAAAGGTTCATAATAGAAATTTCCCATTGGTCCACTAATCGTAAACGTATCATCGACTTCCACACTATCTAAAAAATAATTAGAAACGATTCCTCTTGGTTTTCTTTGTACTGTAATCGTATAGAGATTATCAAATACATTTTTAGGACTACAACTAATGGTATAAGGTCTTCTATAAAGGCCACTTTCTATAGGTACTTCGATACTAATGTATTGTCCTGGACGAAAATAAGCAAGTTTTTTAGTTCCGGCATCAATATTGGGTCCTAGTACAAACGTCTTGGTATTTTTATTTTCTTCTATGATATCTACAACTTTTACGTGTTGAACAGTTGGATGTAAAAGAGCACCTATTTCATTTGCTACATAATCCGTACGAATAGGACTACTAGAAGAACTATGAATAATTTTTTCACGGTTTTTAGGAAGTTCTTTAAAAGCTGCCATATCCTTTTTTCCTAACCCTTTTAAATTTAATTCCATTCTTCTTCACCTTCTTCTATCATATCTTGTAAAGTAAGTCTTGCACTTAAATCTCCTGATAAATAAGTAGCACTAAATCCTGCTAGTTTCACATCAAATCCACCACATAGTCTTAAATTGGGAATAAAGTTTTCACTTTCAATCGAAAGAAGTCGTGGAAGTAAGTTATCCATGCCCGTTCCTTTATACCCATAAATCACGCCATCTGGGTGTCCTGTATACCTTGCATACGTTACAGGTGTTGCAATTTCTATTTCTTCAATATAAGGTTTTATCACAATCCCTGTTGTACGTTCAAATGCATTAATCATATTAAGAGCAATCTTACTTTTCATATCAAAATAATTCTTTTCCGTTACATTTTTAGAAAACACATCATCCATAAAGAAACTAGACATTTCTAGAATCGTGGTTCCTTTTGGAGAACAAGAAGGGATTACGTTATTAAGTACATAGACGGCACTACTACTATTTTTAATGGATCTACGGTTTTGAGCTTCCTTATTACTATCTAAGTTTTCTAGAATATAGTAACTATAGTCCTTTAAACCTAAATCTTTAGCACTTTGGTTTAAACCTAAAAAGATAGAAAAACCACGTGCTCCTAAAACTCTAGAATTGGTTAATTTTAAGGCATCTTTTGGTACCATTTGGTTTGGTATTAAAGAACCATATACACTTGTTGGAGAAAGATTGGCAATCACGTGTTCACTTTCGTAAATAGCACCGTTATCAAGGAGGACACCTGCTATTTTTTTCTCTTTAAATAAAATTTCTTTTACACAAGAAGCATACTTTACTTTTCCTCCTAAACGTTCTATTTCTTCTGCTAAGACAACACTTATTTCATAACTTTTTTTAAGGGGAAGTTGAGCACCATGAGCAATATAAGAAAAAGCAAGGGTAGCAAAATGAACAAAACTTACTTTAGAAGCAGGACTTCCTAAGAAAACCCAATAGGTTTCTAATATTTCTTGGGCTTTTTTAGGCATTCCAATCGCATCAAAGACTTTATCAACGGTATGAGTAGAAACTTTTAAAAAATCCGGATAGTTCTTTTTTAAATACGCCATATCGGCATTCCCTTTTTTTTCTTCAATATACGATAAGGCTTCTTTTGATTCTTCGGCAAGGACAAAAAACTTTTTTAAAGCATCATAACTTCCTGGGACATATTGTTCCATTTGTTCCATAAATTCGATGATACCAAAAGGTAGTTTATAGTTGGCATTATCATTCATAGAGTATACGTGAAAGGCTTCCGGAATGGTGACAAATCCAATTTTATCTACAATTCCTAATTTTTTAAACAATTCATAAACTTCTCCGGGATGCTCCTTATTTCCAAAAGAACCTAGGGCGTGCAGGGAAGCATCAAACTCAAAACGTCCTCTTTTAAAACTTGTGGCAACCCCACCTGGAGCATTTTCCTTTTCTAGTATCAAAACTTTTTTATTATTTTTAGCAAGTTCTAAACCTGCTACTAAACCGGCATTTCCTGCTCCAATAATAATGCAATCATACTTTTTTTCCATGTCGTACCCTCTCTTTATTATACTTGTATTATACCATAAGATAGAGGGCTAGAAAAGAAAAAAGCGTTACCTTTTGGTAACTTCTCTAAGCATTTTCGAAAATAGTTCAATATGGTATTCTTCATCTAAGATAATTCGTTGTAAAACTTGTTTGACATTTAAATCATTTGTAAGTCTTATCACTTTTTGGTATTGTTCGATGGTTTTTTGTTCCTCCTCTATGTCACTTTGTAAAACACTTGTAAAATCATTATCGTAATTGACATAAGAACCTGTAAACCAATCAATTTCATTTTTTTCGACTTTACCAAATAAAGGCGTACACCCTAAAGCATAAATAAGATTCCCTAAAATCTCTAAATGATGCATCTCCACAATAGCAATTCCTTTTAAAGTTTTTTTATACTCTGGATGATCAAGCATCATCATTTGAAAGATATAATCGTGTATTGCTGTATCTTCACTTACCCGACCGGCGTATGAATTGAGTAATAAACTGGCTACTCTTTTATCTTTTTTTTCTACTTCTATTTTAGGGTAAGGAAGGTTTACTTTGTATTCCACTTTATCACCAATTAACTGTATGAAAGTGGATGATTATTTATTCGTAAATAAAGTATAAGGATAACGCTTTGGTAAAGGTAATGTAAAGGTTAAGGGGTCACTCGTAATTGGATGTAAAAACGTTATAGAACTTGCAAACAGAGCAATTTGTTCTCCGACTTTATAATTTGGATTGTACCTGGCATCCCCATACAAAGGATATCCTATATGAGAAAATTGCACACGTATTTGATGATGCCTTCCGGTTTTTAAATGAATTTTTACTAAGGTATAGTTCTTTTGATTATCTAGAACTTCATAGTCCAAAATAGAAAGTTTCCCTGCCCTATCTACATAAGAGGTGTTGGTTTTTTCATCCTTTAAAAGATAGTTTTCCAAGTGTCCATTTTTCGTTAGATTCCCACATAAAACAGCGTAGTACGTTTTTTGGAAGGTATGATTTGCAACTTGTTTTCCTAAACGACTGGCACATTTAGAAGTTTTTGCAAAAACCATTACACCTCCGACAACCCGGTCCAAACGATGCACTAAACCTAAATAGACATTCCCCGGTTTTTGATACTTTTCTTTTAGGTATTCTTTTAGCATAGTAAGTAAATCTTTATCTTTGGTACTATCGCTTTGCACTAATACATTGATAGGTTTTTCAACCACTAACAAATGGTTATCTTCATAAAGAATGTTCATCATTTTCAAACCTACCATAAATACCACACGGTAAAACTAGATTGTCTCTTGTAATCGGAAGTCCTATTTCTCCAGCACTCACTTTTCCCTTTGGATATTTTTTTAAAATCGTTGTTTTTAAAATATTTTCTAAAACGGTTGATGAAATTCCTGTCGTATAGGAATTAATTAGGAAAAATAAAGGATTATCTGATAGAATTTGCATACATAAATCAATTAAGTTATAAATGTTTTTTTCAAACTTCCAAATCTCTTTATTTGGTCCTCTTCCATAACTTGGAGGGTCCATAATAATGGCATCATACTTATTCCCACGTCTTATTTCTCTTTCTACAAACTTAATACAATCATCCACAATAAAATGAATTTCTTCGTTTTCTAAATGAGACAAACGCATATTTTCTTTCGCCCAGTCGGTCATACCACGAGAAGCATCCACTTGGACAACTTTGGCATGCTGACTTGCTGCTGCCATAGAAGCACATCCTGTATAAGCAAATAAGTTTAATACTTTGATTTCTCTACCTGCGTGCTCTATCTTATCCATAATAAAATCCCAATTGGTTGCTTGTTCGGGAAAAATACCGGTATGTTTAAAATTAGTAGGACTTACTTTAAACGTCAAATGTTTATAAGAAATCGTCCAAAATTCAGGGAGTTTGGTCTTAAATTCCCAATGTCCTCCCCCTTCACTACTTCGGTGGTAAAATCCATCTACGTTTTGCCAAGCATCATAGGATGCAACATCCCAAATGGCTTGTGGGTCGGGTCTTCGAAACGTAAAGGAACCAAATCGTTCTAATTTTTCTCCTCCACCTGCATCGATGCATTCATATTCTTTCCATTCATTACTTAGTTTCAATTTGCATCACCTAAAACTAGTATACCAAAGAATTTGCTTTTTTTATAGGATTTCTATATAATAGATGACTAATGAGGTGAGGTACGTGAAATACGTTTGGGACCAAAAGAAGTTACAAAAAATTAAAAATGCCTACAAAAATTTAAGAAAAAACACCGAAGGATTAACAAAAGAAGATTTAGAAGAAATAAATGAGAAATTACTCTTTTTAAAAGAAATGAATGACATTATGTACCCTAAAGAAGAAATCATCAATTTAGAAGAAGAGGAAGAATTTTCTTATGATGCACTAAACGAAATAGAATCTATTCCCACATTTGTCAAAACTTCTTTAGTAGAAGCAAATCTAAAACTCACGAATTTCAACGAAGAAATTGATAAAGAGGAATTACCAACTCTTTCCTTAACAAACGATGAACTTATTTCTTTAGTACATGAGTTTTTAAACTGGCTACCTAATCAAGAGTTGCGTATAAAATTAAAATCTCTTTTAAAGCAAAAAGGCACTATTTATTTTGATTCGGAAAGTGATACTTGTTACAGTGGAAATACCTATACGTTTTATTTACCCTATTATATACCGTTTTTCCATATTGTAAGAGATTATACTTTAAATGATTTTTTAACGTTTACGCACGAATTATTTCACGGCTACTTCTTAGAGTATGACGTAAATGTTTCCCTATTTCCCAATCACTTCTATTTACACGAAATAGAAGGTGCTTTTGGAGAGTATTTAGCACTACAATTCTTAAAAGAAAAAAACTTATTCTCTTCTATGCTTCCCACTTTAGAAAAAAATAGTTATTTAGATGGCTTTGATAACGTTAGAGATTTTTATATAGAATCTATTGCTTATGACCTTTATAAACGAAAGAAAGATGTACCATTTAAAGACATCGTAAAAAAATTTTTAGAAGATGGAGTATCTTTTCTACTGAACGAATCCCTTTTAGAGTATATCTTACTTGAATCCCCCAAAGAAACAGCCCTCTATGCATTTTCTTTCTTAACGAGTCTAGATTTAGAAGTTTTAGACCAAAAAGATAGAGAATTTGCTTTAGAAACGTTTTTAAACCTTCGTAAAAGAAATGCAAATGATTTAAAACCTTTTTTAGAACAACACCACATAACCTTTATGCAAGATGATTATCAAACTATTAGAAAAAAAGTAATGGATTTACATTTTCAAAAATAATTATTCTTTATAACGAATATCTTTTGTACTTGGTCCTTTTAAACATTCTCCATCCAAAGAAAATCTAGAACTATGGCAAGGACAATCCCATGTTTTTTCTTGTTCATTAAAAATTAAACTACAACCCATATGAGGACATGTCGTAAAAACGGTGTGTTTTTTACTTTCTTTATCAACATAGATGCCAACGCTTTTTTCGTTTATTTTCGTAATACAAGGATTTTTTTGATACCACTCTTTTTCTTTTTTCTTACTTCCAATAAAGGCAACTGCACTATTTAAGGTATTACTAAAAAAACTTTTAATTTGATAAAAATTACTTCTTTTTAAAGTAAATAAATCTTTAAAAGGAATGTCTTCTTTTTTTACGGCCTTACTTAACATTTCTCCTGCTAGTATTCCATTTGTCATTCCCCACGTATTAAAACCGGTCGCTACATAAAAGTTTTTCTTAACCTCTCCAATATAAGGCAAGTGATCATCCGTTATAATATCAACATTACTCCAGCGTGCAACAATTTCTTCCTCTTTTATTCCAAACTGTTTTTGCACATTGAAAAAGTTTTTCACGTCCTCCTGATTTTTACTTGTTTTCGTACTACTTGCTAGACATATTTGATACACTTTCTTCTTTTCTTCATAAAATCGTACAGATAAAGTAGGATTTCCAACCGTAATACAAGAATAGTGTAAATTTTTAGGGACTTCTCTTGCTAGTATATAAGACTTTTCAATATGAGATTTCAAAGGCAAACAAAAAGGAAGAAAAAAGAAAGGATAATGACAAGTAACAATAACGTTGGTAGCACGTATTTTAAAATTTTCTCCATAACAAATATATTGCTTCTTATTGCGTTTGATTTTTATAATTTTCGTTTGTTCATAAATCGAGTTTTTAAGCATTTCTTTTAAAGCATTTATGTATTTAATAGGATGAAATACATAGGTATCATGTACACAAATAGCACTTTTATAGGAAATCGGTAAAGGAAGATTATCCACTTGAACATCGATTTGTTGACTTTCCAAAAACGCTTTTTCTTGTTCTAATTTTTTTTGATGCTTTTCTTGATTGGTAAAAACATAAGAATCCACTTGTTCCAAATTACAAGAAATATGCTCTTTTTCTAAAATCTTTTTAGCAAGATGTATAGCATATTTTTGACTTTTTAAATACTCTATCGCGGTTTCTTCATCAATGTTGTTTTTTAAATCCGTATAAATGGTATTTTGTAAATACGTTAGTTTTCCGGTTGTATTTTTTGTAACACCATTTCCACATAGACTAGCATCTACCAAAATAGTCTTTTTTTGATTACGCAAAAAATAAAGGGTAGTTAATCCTGCAATTCCTCCCCCAATAATTAACGTATCTACTTCTCTATCTTCTTCTAGTTTCGGTAAGAAGTTTTGATTTAAATCTTTTTCCCATAAACTCATACAAGGCTTCACCATTATTAATGTGTGTTAAAAAGATTTCTTTATGTATATTATTTAGTATTCGTTTTTAATTCTTCTAATTCTTTTTCTATTTTCTTTTGTCTTAAAAGAATCTCATCTATTTTATCATGTAATTCTTCAATAATTAATTCGGTTTTTAAATCCGTTTTATAATCATTTTTATTTCTTAAACTATCTTTTTTTGCTTGGCGATTTTGACTCATCATAATAATAGGGGCTTGTAAAGCCGCAACACAAGATAATACTAAATTCAGTAAAATAAAAGGAAATGGGTCAACAGCGTGGGTTAAAATTACCCCATTTAAAACAATCCAAGCAATTAAAAATAAAGAAAAGAAAATAATAAACTTCCAACTACCTGCAATTTCCGTCAACTTATCGGCAACTTTATCTCCAAACGTCATATTTTCTTCTTCTAATTTATCGACATCCACACTAATAGGATTATCCACAAGCATATCTAGTAATTCTTCTTCACTTTTTTCATCAATATTTTGTTCTAACAACATTTTTACAATTTCTTTTTTACTTAATTTTTTCATTTTCTACACCTCGTAGTTTCATTATAGCACTTTTTATAAGAGGTGTTAAATGAAGTAAATTATCTACAACTATTTTTTAACTACAGCAAATACTATTATTTATCTACAATTTTTATCTTTATATATAGAAATAAAAATAAGTAAGTTACTATGGATAATACAAAAGTTATTTTTATGATATTATCGTTTTCTGAAAAAATTGTATAGGATAAAATTGGCAAAAGCATTGTTACTATTCCTTCTATAAATCTTTCAAATGTAACATAAGACGTTTGCAATTTATCTTTAGAATTTTCATATATAGCAATATGGTCATACATTTCATAAGAAGCATTTCCAAAGCCTAATAAAATATAAACAACAGGTAACAAATAAATTAAATAATTATTGTTAAACACAACTAAAATAACAAAAGCAATTATAAAAATTCCAGACATTGGTAAAAGAATTTTTTCCCATTTTCGTTCTTTTGCTCTATTTCCCCAAAATTTACTAGAAAGTGCATCTGATAAATTCAATAAAACATTTAAAATACTATAATATAAATAACTAATATTCAAATATCTCAATAAAAAAACATTTAAATACATTGTTCCTATACCATAAGCAAATCTATTTAATCCACACGTTACTAAAACTTTTCTAAATTTTTTATCTTTTGCAGGAATTAAAATATTATCTTTTAGGTTTATTTTTTCTTGTTTAATTTCAGGTTTATAAGTAAAAATTCTCAATGTTATATCAATAGTGGCTATGATAAATACTATCAAAAACAAGACTATAAATCCATATAATTCATATCCATTAGCAGTGAATCTATCAAGAACTACCCCCATCATTAAACTAAATAATAATACAACTGTATTTTTAAATATATTTCTCGTCGAAGCAAAAGTAGTTCTATCTTCTTTTTTAATTAAAGTCATACGCCAATTTACAAAGGTTATATATCCCATTTCACCTGTAATAGCATATATGGATGCAAATAGGAAAAAGAATATAGTTCTTATAGACAAATCATTGGAAATAAAAGGTATAAATGCAAAGCAAACTGAGGAGATTCTATAAATTGAATAATTAATCAATACCACTTTTTTTGATTGCCCTATTTTTGAAAATAAGGGTGCAGCAAAAATTTGAAGGACATTTGTTATAGTATCTAATAAAGCGTAAATGCCTATTGCAAAGTCAGTTAAACCTAAGTAAATTGCAAATGCTGATAAAAAAGAATTGCTTGCGATTTTGTTATTTGCAGTATCTAATACTGATGATGTTAAATATTTTTTATACTCTTTTTTATAATCCATTTTTATACTCCCTTCGAGTTACAATAAACTTTTATAATTATTATACTAGATTTTTTCTATGTGTGATAAATGATTTTCATAAATAAATATGAAAAAGACCTAGGACTCTAAATTTCCTAGGCACATCTTTAATAAAAAGATACATTATTCGCTATAAAAAGCAATGCTTTTAAATAAACTATAACAACCTATATTTTCTATCAATCCAACGTTGTTCAAAAAATTATCTACAACTATTCACAAAGGCTTCAAATATTTTTCTCATACTTTCTTTGTTTTTCATTAATTCAGGATGCCATTTAATTCCTACAATAAATTTTTTATCAGGCATTTCGATTGCTTCAACAGAATCATCTAATGGACATATAGCACTAATCCTATAATTCCAATGCATAATGCTCCAAATTCATTGATATTTTCTTTTATTTCATTATTAATTTCTATATAACTCCATTGACTTGAAGTATTATCCGGTTTTCCAACAATTCCTATAATTATTTTTTTCATTAAATCACCTATTATCTTTTAATCTATTAAAAGTATAGCATAAGATAAAGATATTTAAACACTTGAAATATAATTCTAAATAAGAATCAATTTTATTATTAAGTACTTGTTTTTATAGGTAATAAATAGTATATTTTTTTATAGGGAATATCAGTTGTTGGGTGTCTACCTCCAATCTTTGTAGAGAGGAGGTTTGATAAAATGAAAACTAAGACTTTTATTGTAAAAGTCCTAAAGCTCATTGCTATCATTTTATTTCTCCTTATCGTTATGATAGTAGTAATAAAAAAATGACACTCATTCGCTAGAATAAGTGTCTAACACAATATAGTGGGTAGACATTCAACTCGGAAAAACTGAATGTTCCCTTTTTTATTTTATGCAAATTTCCTTGCTAAATACATATTATCATAATACGGATTTTTTTGCAAACCTATTCGCAATTTTCTACATAAAATCTTTTTTATGTAAATTCAATGCTAAATTCTTTTCTTCACTACAACAGCTAATAACTGATTCTAATGTATATTTACAATGTAATAAAATGTGTTGATAAGAATCGTGCATACCACAAACTATTTGTCTAAAATTAGCATCACTATATTTACCAACTAAACCTGTACCAATTGCTATTGTTGCAATAGGTTCTCCATTTGCAGGTATCAAATCAAAACATTCTCTAATAATTTCCGCTTGATTGTCTCCCCATCCATTATATAATGAATGACAAACTAAAGCATGAAACGTTTTATCACCAACTGTTTTTGATATAACTGCTCCTAGTTCATGTTCTCCACAATTTTCCAATTCTGGCCAATAAGTAGATGTAACTTGACCAGCAAAGCCTGCATCATTAAACCCTTCTGTATTAATAGCAAAAGCAATATGTTTTGCTTCTGAATTAAAAATATTATCGTTAACTGTTTTTACTACCATAATACCACTCCCTTTTGTTTGAATTATTATACAATATTTCTATAAAAATTCAAGGTTTTTTCATTTTTATTTATTACGGGTTTTAATAAGAATTCTATAGTCTTTCTCATTTAATAAAACATTCCTTTTTGAATAATTAAATAAATTCTCTGCATTTTTTAATAATAAATTTTTATCAGTAGTCATATCAGTAATTGATTGAAAATACATTTGTATAAAATCATCCTCAGGTATTTTATCTTTGTAAAATGATTTTCTATAATTTTCATCAGTATATACTCTAAAAACCTTTGAAGTTGGAACCTCAGGTAAACCATTTAATCTATGATAAAATTTTCTAATTTTTTCTAACGTTAAATGATATAAATGATAAAAATATGGACTATTTTCTTCTGCAGCTATTCTTAATTTTTCCATTCTATTATTAATAATTGACACATATTCTTTTGCATCTTCTTGATCTAATGGAGGTAAAGGTTTAGAAAACTTTTCCTTTGTATAGTCTTGTAGTTGTTTTAAAAATCCTTTTTTATCAAATATTATTTTTGATGTTCCTATGATTGACAACAAAGCATTATTTTGATTTTGATAATCATTTTGTATAGATAAATATATATCCTCAATAGGTTTTTCAAAATATTCAATTCTTATTCCTTCAATATAGGTTGAGCCTCTAATTAGATGTTTTAAGTCGTGGTTATCAAAAATAACATGTAAATCAATATCTGAATGTTTATTATTATAACCAGTTAAAAAACTTCCATAAAAATATATACCTAGCACATGTTCATTTTGTAAATATCCCATTTTTTCAATAAATTGGTTGATTATTAATAATATATGTTTCTCCATAATATCACTTCTCTTTTGCTTGAATTATTGTACCAAATTTTTATAAGAATTCAAGTTTTTTCTATAGTTGTGGATGTATATCTCCAACTATTCCAAAAGGTTAGTGTTTTATGAATCAATCATAAATATATTTAAACAAAAAATAAAAAAGTAGCATAATTTCTACTTTCTTAAAGATTTTACCATTTGTTTTGCTTCCTGAATAGCCTCTCTAGAAACACTAGGATTTAATTTTAAAGGTATTTTTGGTTCTTTGCTTTTAACTATCATTGGTGAAAGTCGTTTTAATTGTTCAAGAGTATATTTATTAATTGGAATATCCACAATATCAATCCTGTAATTATCTAAACTTACAAAATTTGCTCTAACATATTGCAAAGTCATATTGCTTTCATTAGACTTCAATATTATTGCTTTTCCACCCTTTAATTCAATATTTAATTTCATTTTATTTAAATCAAAATCTTTAGTACTTTGTTCTACAAAATCTAAAAATAAAGAATGTTCTAATAAATACTGACTAACTGCTGAATAACTAAATTTGTCTATATATCGTCTAAATTCTGTAATATTTTCAAAAATTTGAGATTTAACAAAATCATGCATTCTTTCTTCACTTACTAAAGGATAAAATTCTCCGATATTTATAGATTCATCATCTAGATAAATAATATATTTCTTTTCCTTTCCGGTTGTTGAATTAGTAAACAATTCTTCTAATTCTTTTCTAGTTACATAAACTGATTTTCTATCATCGCTAGTTAAAATTTTATTAATTAATAAAGCATTACTTTTGTCTTTAACAACAAAACTTTCCATAATTCCACAATCACCAATTCTAATATATGGTTCCTCAAAATTGAATAATTGATTTGCATAATTCATTTTACCAAACAATCCAATTCTTGAACAATGTGTTGGTATATTAGAATATGGAAATTGTTTTCTTCTCTCATCTTTAACATATTTATTAATTAAACGAGAACCTTTTTTGTGAAAATATTGTATACCATCTTTATTTAAAATAGCAAGTGTATCTATATATGGAGCCATTACTTGAATACAATCATCACCAACATAAGGACTTTCTACTTTTTGAACAACTTCCGATACTTTTTCATATACGTAAACCCTCCTAAAACTACATAGTAGTAAAATACAATTCAATATATATTTTAACATAAATTCAAATATTATAAAACTCGAACTATAAAAGCCCGAGTTTACTAACCATTTTGGTGGAGAATAAGGGATTCGAACCCTTGACCCCCACGGTGCAAACGTGGTGCTCTAGCCAGCTGAGCTAATTCCCCAAGGACAAACTAATAATATCATAACAAAAAGGTTTTCGCAAGCCTTTTTTACACGTTTTAACCAAAAATAAGCCGAACGATAAGAAAACTAGCCACTATTCCTACAAAATCTGCAAATAATCCGGTGGATAACGCATATCTTGTTTTATTAATTTTAAGACTACCAAAATAAAGAGCAAGAACATAAATCGTTGTATCGGTGCATCCTTGAATCGTAGAAGCAAGTCTTCCTACAAAAGAATCAGGTCCAAAATTAGCAAAAATATCATTCATAATGGCAAGAGATGCTGTACCAGAAATTGGTCTTACAAAAGCCATTGGTAAAATTTCTATAGGTAAACTAAGTTTATTCAATAAAGGGGTTACCAAACGAAACAAAGTTTCTAAAAGATGACTATTTAAAAAAATTTGAATGGCAAAAACCATAGCAAGAATGGCAGGAAAGATATGAAAAACCGTTATCAAACCTTCCTTTGCTCCTTCTAAAAACGTATCATAAATAGAAACTTTTTTAAAAAAACCATAGAAAATAACAAAAAGTACAAATAAAGGAATAATCATCTTAGAAATTGTATTCATTTTTTCTTTCTCCTTCTAAAGTAATCTAGTGTAAGACCTGCAATACTAGAGCAAAGGGTTGCAAGTATCGCTGTAATAATAATTTCTTCAGGATTTTGACTATGATACATCATACGTAAAGCAATTACTGTTGTTGGTACAATCGTAACCCCACTCGTATTTAAAACGAGAAACGTGATCATCGCATCACTTGCTTCATCCTTTTTTTCGTTTTCCTTTTGCATTTCTTCCATTGCTTTTAAACCAAAAGGAGTAGCAGCACTACCAAGTCCCATGGCATTCGCAACAATATTTGAAGTAATATACCCTAAGGCTTTACTCTCTTTTTTTAGAGAAGGAAATAACTTACTTAAAACGGGTTTTACAAGATTACCAATTCTTTGTAAAAGACCACTACTCTCTGCTATTTTCATAATCCCCGACCATAAAACAATAATAGGAAGCAAATCCAAAACCATTCGAACACCACTTGTAGCACTATTTAAAATCGTATCATTAAGACTAGCAATGTCTCCAAATAGAAGAGTAAACAAAATTCCAACAATAATAAAGAATCCCCATAACTTATTAATCATGTTTAAACCATCCTATAATTTTTTGCCACCAAGATTGTTTCTTGATCTCCTCTTCTTTCTTAGCAACAAAAATAGCTTCTTCTCTTACCACTTGGTCTTTTAACTTAATCTTTACTTTTCCAACTACATCGTTATTTTGATACTCTTTTCGTTTGTCTAGTTCATAAGCAATGGAAATATCCTCTTTTTCGTTTTCTTTTACCATTACATAAATGTCTTCTTTGATATACAATGTATCATTTTTATAATAGGTTTCCTTATCAATTTTAAAATCATCTTTCCCAACCACTTTTACACTATCATAAGCACGAAACAAGGTTTCATATAAAGATTTATGGTCATCCCAATCATTGGGGTCATTTAAAGTAACAATGGTAATATTTTTATGGTCTTTACTAGCTGTTGAAACTAATGTTCTTCTGGCTTTTTCTGTAAACCCTGTTTTACCACCCGTTGCGTATTCGTAAGTCTTTAGCATTTTGTTCTTATTCATCCAACTATAGGTTTTGGTACTACTTTTGGCAACATACTGTTTGGTTCCTACAATTTCTCTATACGTTTCATTTTGCATTGCATAACTAGAAAGTAAAGCCATATCATAAGCCGTTGAGGTATTACCAACACCATCTTTATTTTCTAAACCGTGAGGGTTTATAAAGTTTGTATTTTTCATACCAATACTTTTGGCTTTCTCGTTCATAAGTTTTACAAAATTTTCAACATTACCTCCAACATACTCTGCAATGGCTAAAGCCGCATCATTCCCGCTTCGAAGCATAAGACCATACAGTAAATCCTTTAGTTTTATCTTTTCTCCTACTTCAATATAAATACCACTTCCAAATGATTTTAAAATTGTATTAGAGGGAATTACTTCACTTTCAACGTCTGAAAGTTCTAGAGCCAAAATACAAGTCATAATCTTAGAAATACTTGCAATTAAATGTGCATCGTTTGCATTACTTTCATATAAGACTCTTTTACTATCCATATCCATGGCAATGATATTTCTTGCAGAATAGGCAGATACGTTTAAAGGAAACAAAAATAGAAAAAGAAGGACAAATACTTTTTTCATACGCATCACCTAAAAAAGTGTATGAAAAAAAGAACTATTTTAGTCCTCTTCTTTCTTTAAGACAAGTTTTTTATTTAACTCTTCAATTTCTTTTCTTTGTAAACACATATATCTTAAATATTCTTTTTGTGTTTCAATCGCTTCACTACAATATCCTCTTAATGCATCAATGTAAACATCACAAGAGATATCCTTATTGCATTCTTCTCCAACATACCTACGATTTTCTTCTTCATAGAAAGCCACATAATCTTCTACGCCATCTTCTTGATAAATTTGAAATGTTAAAGTACCAGTTTCTTTGTTTTTGAACCCACAAATATAACGATTATTTAATTTTGTAAACCCTTCAAATACTCCATCGCTATACTCGATAATTTGTCCTTCAATAAAAGCATAAGTATCTAGATTCTCTTTATTAAATTCCAATTGAATATTTTTAATCCTATCTAATTGCATACCTTTTCCCTCCAATAATTTTCTATTCTAATACAGAACAATTTATTTGTAAAGGAAAAATTTTTTAACCAAAAATAAAATTGAAAGTTCCCGTTATATTAAAAATGGGAAGTAAGTCATTAAAACAAATAATAATACATGATATAA
>CANROY010000015.1 GCA_947632355.1 uncultured Bacilli bacterium | reverse complement strand
ATAGATATAAAATAAATTTAGTTCAAGTTTTCATGACTATGTGTGCCTTGAACAAAGTGAAAGGAATGTGTGGTTAAAATGTTAAAAATGCCTCCGATTGCAAAAATTTATGAAGCGTATAGTTGTATTGCAGATGAAAGAGTGTTAGTAGAAGAAAATGAAGCTATCGTTACCTCTTCTGATGGCAAGAAGCAATACAAGGTGACTTGGAAAGATAATACTTATGTTTCAAACGATAATGCTTCTTTTTGGCAAGGCTATCCGGGATATCCTGTCATTGCTGTTTTAATGTTACAACATAAATTACCTTTTCATAAAGAAACGGCTATACTATTCAAAAACATCAACTGGCATGCATTAAACGAAAAATACAAAAGAAATTATGATAAAGCGGTTGAAGAGGTATTAAGCCAATTAAATACCGATACAAAAGCAATCAAAAAAGAAACCAAAGAAATCTATGAGACACTAAAAACACTTCCTTTAGAAATCAAAAGGAAGTTATCCTAGCAAAAAAATGTCATTTTTGCATAGAATATAGTAAAAAAGACTTGCATTATGTAAGAAAATAAGATAAAATTAAATAGTCATTTGAAATGGGCTTGTAGCTCAGCTGGTTAGAGCGCACGCCTGATAAGCGTGAGGTCGGAGGTTCAAGTCCCCCCAGGCCCACCATTTTATTTTGGCAAGTTGGTGAAGCGGCTTAACACACTGCCCTTTCACGGCAGCATTCACGGGTCCGAATCCCGTACTTGTCACCATTTTGAACTAAACTCAAACTTAAGGTTTGAGTTTTATAATACAAACTTTTACTAAATTTTTTTACTTATCATTTTTTTAGAATGGAGGATAATAATGGAACAATATAATTTAACATTAAAAGACATGCAATCTAATTATTTTCATTTTACGAAACAAAAAAATTTAAAATCTATAGCAGAAAAAGGATTATTGCCTAAAATTTCATTTCATGCCCAATCTCTTGAAAATACTAAAAAGGTATTTTTTGTAGAAGGACTTGATCATTTATTAATTTTATTTGATTGTTGGATAAATGTATGTGAAAAATATCCTCTTATTCCTGGAATGTTTAATTTAGGGACAAAAATTATGAAGTATGAATGGTTTCCGCAAAAAATTATAATTGGATATTTTAAATATACAGAATATAATAAAATACATAAACTTATCGCCTATAAATATTTTGATAAATTCTTAAAAAAATACGTATTATTAAATTTAGAAATTAATGAAAAAATCGATTTTGATTTTAATGATATTGATCAAATTAAAGCTAAAGGTTATAAAAAAGAATACTTAATTAAAGGAGGATATTCATTAGAATATTCCGATTTAGAATCTATAAAAATGGATAAATGGAACTTACACACCTTTTCAAATCATGGAGTTGATGCTTCAAAATTAAAAATTTGTTCTATTAATAATTCTATCAAAATGATAGATATATTAAATTTTGCACTTAAAAACTCAAATTTAAATATTGAAAAAGTGTGTCCTGTACTTTGGAAATATTTAAAAAAACGAAAATTAGTGGATTAGAACCTTCTTCAAATAAATATATATTTGAATGTAAAACATACTTGAAAAAGTGTGCTTTTTTATAAATTTTGGCATAAAAATTAGTATGGGAAATAATAGTAAAGATAGTGAAACATTAGGAGAATTACGCATAGAAGACTATATATGGCTTATTTATATTTTTTTGGCTATTTTTGCTATTGTTTCCAATCATTACGAACGAAATTACTTAAAAAGACATAATAAGCAAGATGAAAACTTATTTCGAACGATTAATTCGGAAATTTTTATTATTTCTTTTTTTATTTATCTTTATTTTGTTTATATCAATTACAAACATTTAAAAGAAATGACTCCAAATACCAGTAAAAAAGATTACTTTTTTGGTAATCTTGGTTTAGTGGCTTCTATATTTTTCTTAATTGGCGGAGCCATTTCTTTATATATTAGTTTGTATGGAGCAGATGAAGATGCCGTTTCTCTAGACTTTTTTTAAGGCACGATACAAACTATGATTTTCGAGCGTAATCCCTTTTAGATTGGCTAGTTCTGATACACTTACTACTTGATAGCCGTTGGCATAAAGAATTGGTAGTAATTCTTCTACGGCTTCTACAGTTGTTTCATAAGAATCGTGCATTAGAATAATATCTCCATCTGAAACATCTTTCATAACGGCTTCGATAATTTTATCTTTATCACGATGTAACCAATCTTCGGTATCAATATTCCAATTAATAAAGATGGTATTTAAACTCTCCTTAACTTGTTTGGTAATAGAGCCATACGGAGGTCTTGTATAAATTAAATCTTTTCCGGTAATACTTTTATAAATTTCGTGGGTTTTCTCTTCTCCACTAATAATATCTTTTAATTTCGTTCTTTTCATATTTTTATGGTTGTAAGAGTGACTTCCTATTTCACAACCTTTATTTAATACATTTAAAATAACTTCCTTACCATATTCCATACGATTTCCAACCATAAAGAATGTTGCATGGGCTTTATTTTCTTCTAAGAAATTTAAAATACGATTGGTTTTCTCTCCATTTGGGCCATCATCAAAGGTTAAAGCTATTGTTTTTTTATTTTTATCATAATGATAGCCATTTTCATTTTCATATTCGCTATCTAATGAAAGAGTAAAATCTAAGTAGTCTTTTACTTCATTATAATTAACGTGTAAAAGTATTTCTTCTTCTACCATTGGTGTTAAACCTTCTTTATTATAGTAAAGAATTAGTTCGTTGTCTTTGAGTTCAATATCAATGATTTTTTCTTCACCTGTTAAAAAATCAGCAATAAACTTTGGATATTTTAAATGTAAAAGTTCACTTACTTTATTAAAGAAATCTTCTCTTTTCTCTTCTTTAATGTAATTTAAAATTGTTGTTTCTTCCCCTGTTTTCGCATCTACAACATAATACGTATCTTCTTCCTCTTTATGAAAAGCAAGATAAATAAATTTGTCGTAAGATTCATTTGTTACTAATTCTTTATCTTGATTGGAATTTATTATTTCATTTACTTTCTTTTGAACAGTATTTTCATCAAATACGCTTACTAATTTATGTTTGGTATCACTTACATAAACCAAAAAAGGAATGATTAAAATAAAAAATACCATTGGTAGTAATTTAAAATATACTTCTTTCATACTTCATCACATTATATAGTATAACAAAAAATAATGCTTTTACGCATTATTTTTGATTCTTTCTTTTAAAACTTCTTACATATTCTTCATTAATGTTGTCATAACCTTTATAGATTTTTGGACCTTTATAGTATTCTTCGGGAATTAAATTTAAATATCTTTCAATTTCAAAATAGATGGTGACATCATCTACATTGAAATTATTAGGATCTGTATAGATTGGAATATCTCTATGTTGCATTTCACTTTTTATATCTGAAACAATTTTATAGGTATCTACATCAATTAAATATCGTATTTTATCTGAAAGATTTGAGTAGTCATCTTTTACTACCTCTTCAACTAGTAAAGTATTTTTCCCAAAATTTAATCTTTTATCATTGTAAACACGATTGTATCTTTTCGATTTTTGCTTTAAATTATATAAATTACAAGAATATCCATCTGGTTCTACCATAAAAGTATGTTTTCCAACTCGTACATCATTAAGGTGACAACTATCTGTTTCAAAACTCTCTTGTAATTCTACATAATCTCGATATTCACGAAGTGTATAATCGTTTAATTTAGCACATTCATTTTCATTATCACATTCTCCAATTACAAAATGCGTTTGATTTTCTAAATTTATTTGTATAATATAATCTGGACATTGATTCGAAATATACACAATTGCTCCATCACTTAATCGTTGGATTACGACTTTTTTTAATGCATCAATACCCATTATTTTATATTTTGTTCTATCATATTCGATTGGAATTGTTTTATTTCCACGAAACTCAATATTTTCTTTTATCATTTTCAAAACCTCCTAAATGTATTGATTATTATATAGAATTTAAATTGAAATGTCAAGTTAATTCATTACCCTTTTAAACATACGTTCCAAATCATAGATAGAAAATTTAATAATCGTTGGTCTTCCGTGAGGACAGTTATAAGGGTTATCACATAAAACAAGTTCGTTTAATAACTCTTCTACGGCTTCATTACTAATATGCATATTGGCTTTAATACTCATTTTACAAGCCAAAGTAATCGCTATATGTTCATTAAATTTTACTCTATCAAAGGCTCCATGGTTGGTGATTAATATATCAAGGATTTTATGAATGGATTCTTCTTCATATCCTGTTTTTAACCAAGTAGGATGTTCTTTAAATACGAAAGTATTGACACCAAACTCTTCTACTTTAAAACCTAAATCCTCTAAGACTTGTAAATTATTTTTGACAATTAGAAATTCACTACTAGATAGTTCAATGGTAATCGGAAATAACAAACCAATACTCGAAGTCTTACTTTCTTTTAAGGCTTTTAGGTAACGTTCATAGTTTACCCTTTCTTGAGCAGCGTGTTGGTCGATTAAATAAAAACCCTCTTCATTTTGAGCAATGATATAGGTTCCTAGAGCAACACCAACAGGATATAAAACTAAAGATTTTAATTCTTCATTAATAATCGTTGGACTTTCCTTTTCTTCTTCGTAACTTAAGTCTAATGCGACTTGGGTACTTGTACTGCTTCCATTGTATTCTTCTTCTTTTTTGGTTGCTTCACTTACAAAGTGGTCGACATAATGGTCTTTAACCTCGTTATATTCCGGTTTCTTAACGGCATCAGGAATGAGTAAATTTTGATATAAGGCATCTTTAATTGTTTTTAAAATTAAAGCATTTAATTCTTGCATTTTAGAGATTTTGATATCTTGTTTGGTTGGATGAATATTTACATCAATCAGCGTTGGGTCCGTATTAATCTTTAAAACAACAATAGGATATTTTGTATCAGGTTTATACGTGTAATAGGCATCATTTATGGCTTTATTAATTTCAAAATTTCTTACAACACGGTCATTAATGATCGTAATAAAATGATTACGATTGGATTTTAAAATCTCCGGTTTACAAATATAACCATACAAATCAAAATCATCATTGCTTCCCTTTACTTCAATCATTTTAGAAGACACATTCAGTCCATAAATTTCGTGGATACATTTATGTAGATTGCCACTACCCGTAGTTGCTACAAGTACTCGATCATTATTTTTTAAGGTAAACGCAATCTTATCGTGAGATAAGGCTAAATGTTCGATTAAAGATACACATCCGGCAAGTTCTTGGGCTTCACTTTTTAAGTATTTTAGTCTTGCTGGTGTATTATAAAATAAATCACGAACGGTAATACTTGTTCCTCGTCTTGCATCGGCGTTTTCTATTTTTTCCGTTTTACCTCCATTAATTTCAATTAACGTTCCTATCTCTTCACGACACGTTTTTAATAGAACTTTACTAACACTGGCAATAGAAGGTAAGGCTTCTCCACGAAACCCTAATGTATCAATAAAAAACAAATCATCATCACGAATTAGTTTACTTGTTGCATGTCTTAAAAAAGCCGTTTTGGCATCCTCTCTATCCATTCCTTCCCCATTATCAATAACTTGAATGCTTTTAAGGCCACCATCTTCTAATAAAACATCAATGGTCGTTGCATTGGCATCAATACTATTTTCACATAATTCTTTCACTACAGAAGATACTTTTTCTACAACTTCACCAGCAGCTATTTTATTGGCAAGTGCTTCACTCATTACTTGTATTTTACTCATTGTTACTACTACCTTTCAAAAAATGAATTTCTTATTTCTATACGATTTGGATTTTCGGTATAAAGGTTTATTGTGCAATCACTTTTGACATTTAGAAAACCTAGGCCTAAAACAACCAAATCTTGATTTTTCTTTATGTTAATTTCTTTTGGAGCAAATTCTTTTCCACTTTCATTTTTTTCATATATTTTTTTAATCTCTAGTAAGTTACTCATATAAAGAGTTAGATTACATTTTTCACTTTTATTTTCGATACGTAAGAAATCTTCAATTAAAAGACTTGCTCCTTTTTTTAATTGGTACGTAATCGGTTTTAAAAAGGTTTTCGGATTCATCTTCTTTAAAAGAACCATATTCTCTTTATAAATAGGGTCTTGATATTGAAATCCGGGACTATCAATTAAGTACTTGTTCTCTCCAATTGGTATTTTTATATAATCTAAAGTGGTATTGGGAACAAAACTTGTGGTAATTTGACCATCCTCTTGTAAATGATTTAAAAGTGTACTTTTACCAGAATTTGTATAACCTAATAAATAAGCAGTAGTTTTGTTATTATTCTCTAACGTTTTTTCAATGGCTCCGATATTAATATTTTTAACAGCACTTGCAAAGAGAATATCTTCTTTAATACCATACTCTTCCTTAAGCCAAGTCTTTATTTTTTCTTTTTTTACGTATTTCGGAATATAATCAATTTTACTAATAATTAAAGTTTTAGGAATCGTAATTTTTTTATACGTCGATAAAACTTCTTCATTGATATTTAAAAAATCCATTAAGAAAAACGCATATTCTCCTTTTTCATTAACGGTTTTTATAATATCATTGGTTGGTAATTCGACCATTTTTAAATCGTTGTAATGTAAAATACGAAAACAACGTAAGCAAAGTTTAGCACTACTTTTCTTTTCTTTAGGAATATAGCCAATTCCATCTTTTTCTTCACTTTGTAAGATGGCTCCACAACCGAAACATCTAGTCATAATATTCACCAACTTTAAATAAACCTTGACGTTCTAATTTTTTAAAAATTCTTCTTTCAAAAATACGATTGATTTTAGTTCCTAATAAATCGACATTGCTAATGGGATGAACCAATATACTTAAAAATCCCATACGATTGGCTCCAAAAATATCGGTTAAGAGTTGGTCTCCAATACAAGCAATTTCATTATCAACAAAATTATAAAGACGCATGACTTTTTTATATTTTTTCTTTAGTGGTTTACAACTTTTAAAACTAGAATCGACATTTAATCCTTCTTTAAAAGGTCTTACTCTATTTTTACTCGAATTGGATAGGATAATGACTTTTATTCCTAAAAGTTCTATATCAGCAACTAAATCTTTCATTTCTCTATCAGGAGCACTTACTGTCACTGGAGCAATGGTATTATCTAAATCAAATAGAATACATTTAATTCCCCTATTTTTTAATTTTTCATAATCAATTGCAAAGATACTCTTCTGATAAATATCTGGAATAAATTTATCCATTCTTTCCACCTCGCATTATAAGTATATCATAAAATCTTTTATAAATTAAAAAAAACAATCTTTTTTTTAGTAGATTGTTTTCTAAATTACAAACTAAATTTTTGTATTTCTTCTGATAATTCTTTAAAGCATTCCTCTTCATAACGTTTTCTATCGTATAGAATCCATCCATCACTGGCATTTTTAATTTGAGGAATAATTTCATTCGATAATTCTTCTCCATAATATTTGGCATCTTCTAAAGCATTTTCTACTTTAAATCTACCTTCTAAATCATAAAGTTTTGCTTGAACATCAGATTCAATGGTAGTCACTTGACTTACAAATTTTGCTTCTTTCGTTTCTTTTGCATAAATTTCTTCTAATAAGTCCATGATTTCTTGATGCATGGCTAAATCTTTTGTTATAGAAACAACCGTTTCAAAAGCAGCAGCCTTTCTTTCTTCATAAGTCGGATATTCTCTAGTAGTTACTTCTTTTAATGTTACTTTTTCTAAATTTTTAACAATAAGCATTTTAAATACTTTTACTAAATCAACATCGATATTCTTTTCTTCTTTAATCGCCATAGCAAGAACCATACTACCAAATGCTGCATCTGCAACAGATTCAGTTCTTCCTTCTATATTTACTTCTAACCATCCTGTACGCAATACTTCTTTTAATTTATTTGCTTGTACGTAAAATTTTAATACATTATTCATATTAAATCCTCGCTTTCTACCTATATTCTAGCACATTTCTTTAAAAAAAACTATTTATTTCTTAATTTTGCTATGTATTCTAAAATACTTTCAAAAACAATACAATGTAATAAGGAAGTGTTCTATGTTTTTAAGTATTCTAAATTTAATTAAAGATATGCTTTTCTTTACAGGAAGTTATTCGAATAATGTGTTTCCAGAACCTTTAAGTGAGGAGGAAGAAAAAGAAGCCATTCTTGCTATGCAAAAGGGAGATAAAAATGCTAGAAATACCCTTATTGAAAGAAATTTACGTTTAGTTGCTCATATTGTTAAAAAGTTTGAAAGTAAAAATATTAGCCAAGATGATTTAATTAGTATTGGAACGATTGGATTAATTAAAGGAATTGATTCTTATAATGATTCCAAGAAAACAAAAATAACTACCTATGCTGCTCGCTGCGTGGAAAACGAAATTTTAATGTATTTCAGAAGCAATAAAAAACGAGAAGGAGATGTCTCTTTAAATGATTCAATTGGTTATGACAAAGATGGAAATGAAATTAGTTTAATTGATGTTTTAAAGGATAATACCAAAGATTTTGCTGATACCATTCATACAAAGGATAATATAGAAGATTTAAGTGTATATTTAAATATGCTCAATAAACGTGAAAAAGAAATTATTGTCAAACGTTATGGGCTTTTAAACCAAAAAGAAAAAACGCAAAAGGAAATTGCACAAGAATTGAATATTTCAAGAAGTTATGTTTCAAGAATTGAAAAAAGAGCACTTACCAAAATGCTCAAAGAATTTATAAAGAATAAGAAAGATTTATAAATTGATTCTAATCCTTCATATTTCATAAATGTTACACCTTTCACATTTCTTTTTTTGATTAAATTAGGTGTGACTATAAATAGATTTAAGAAAAATAAAAGCATATAAATAAAGGCCTATATACTTTTAACTATCTTTTTTTCATTTCAAGAATTTTTTTGTTAATTATTTCAGTTTTTGGAATTTGTTGACTATCATTCATTTTTTCAAAAGCATAAGCCATTGCAAAAATTTCTTCATCTACTTCTTGTGCATCCCAAGAAAACATTTGGCTTTGCCCTACACGAGCACTTATTATATCAGTGTAATGATAAGACCCATCATCAGCAACATATTTTAAATTGTGTTCACGGGCCATACTATCAAATATTGCATCAATACTACGACCATTTACTAATTTTTCACTATATTTACTAGTTAATTCTAAAAATTCCTTTAATATTTTCATTTCGATATTATGTTTTTGAACTTTAAATTTCTTGAATAACTCTGCTATTGTAAAAGTTCTATCAAAATCATTTTTTTTAGAAATATAATTAATAAAATCTAATAAAACGATAGCGCCATCATTAGCATCAAATTGTTCAGTACATTCATTCATATAATTGTTTTTTAAAACTGACTCAACAATTCCTTGATTAAACATATAATATGCAATATGATTAGTAAAAATTGTTAATAAACATTGAGGGTCAACTTCTACATTTGGTTCTTGATAATTATATAAATCACTTGTATATAAAGCAAAATCGCAACAACCTTGTGAACCTATATAATTGATAGCATCAACCAATACAGCATCTCTTACCTTTTTGTTAATATTCGTAATAATTTTGTGATTTTCGTTTATATAATCTTTAGCATAATTTGTAAGACAAAAACAAATGGTAGACGCTGAATAAGGTATTCTTCCAGTTTCACTATGATATTCAATAAATTCTTTACTCATTTCAAATTCCCCTTTCGTAAAGTAAGTATTATTATAATGAAAATATTAAAAATGTCAATTTATTTTTCATAAAATTAAGCATTTAAAACACACATTTCAAGAAGTTATGTTTCAAGAATTAAAAAAGCACACTTACCAAAGTGCACAAAGAATTTATTCATCATAATTTGCTAATTTGCTTTTATCTTAAAATCAATTGTCGAAAATAGACTTTAACATTTCAATTGCGTTATTGTACCCTTTTCTTTTACCCTCTTTGAATTCTTTTTCTATTTCAACTGCTTCTTTTAAAGATTCTTCCAATTTAATCTTATTAATAGTAATCTTTTTTGTTTTTAGTGGCTTGTTTAATTTTCTTTTAAAATATTTAATCATATAACCACCCATACTTTGCTGTTAATTTTTTATAATCATATTCTGTTATCAAATGTTTTCTTAAACCTCCTCGAAGAGCCACTTCAAATTCATCAAATTTTAAATCATAACTTAACCAATCTTTTTCTTCATCATATTTCTTTAATATTGCTATATACTCTTTCACTTCGTGAGGTAGATTGGTTTCATCATAATCAACTGTTTCATCATATAAATGTTTATGATTTCCAATAATTTTTTTATCCTCTTCGCTCATACAAAACCCTCTTTCTATTCATAATTATACCATCTATTAAAAAAACAGACTAGTACTTGTCTGCAATTTCATCAATAACATCCATTTCCGTTTCAATGGCTTGTTTAAATTTTCTTTTAAAAGCAATGACTCTTCTTTTTAATTCTTCAGCATCGTGTTCAATTTCACTCGCACGAATTAAAGCATCATTAATAATGCGAGAACCATTTTTCTTGGCTTCATCGACAATATTTTTGCCTTCCTCACGAGCAAGGCGTTTAATTTGATTTGAGGTATCTTCAGCAATTAGAATTGTTTTATTTAAAGTATCTTCTAAGTTTTGGTATTTGGCTAAACTTGTCTTTAAGTTTTCAATTTCAAGATCTTGATTTTTTAGTTTATTGACTAAATTTTCATATTCTATCGTGTATTCTTTTACAAAATCTTTTACTTCATCTTTGTTAAAACCCATAAAACTTGTACTAAACTTCTTCATACCTCACCTCAATTCTATTTTTTTATTTTAAACTACCATTCAATTTCAGTTTCATCATTCTTGGCTTTTTCATTATCTTCAGAAATTTTACCTTGAATGTTTACATTTTTTGGTGTACATAAATAAATACCAATTCCTATACTTTGCATTTTTCCACCAATGGAATAGACACAACCGCTTAAAAAGTCAATGATTCTTTTTGCTTGGGCAGATGTTACTCTTTTTAAATTGACAACTACACTATTTCTATTTTTTAAGTGGTCAGCAATTTGTTGACTTTCTGATAAAGCACGTGGTTCAATTAAAATCATTTTATTTCCTGTTTTATCGGCTTCTTTTAAGGCTTCTTCTTCACTTATTGCATAATATTCGTCTTCTGTACCCATTAGGTTATCTTCATCATCAGAAAACATTTTTTTAAGTTTACTTAAAACCATAGATCTCACTCTTCTCCTTATTTTTATACTTTACTACTATAATCATAGCAAAGAATTAGAACTTTTTCAATTATAAGTTCATTAAAACTTTATTTTTGTAGCAATATAGTCTTTTACTTCACGAACACTCAACTTAATTTGTTCCATTGTATCACGGTCGCGAAGGGTAACAATGTCGTTTTCTAGGGTTTCATCATCAACGGTGATACAGAAAGGTGTTCCAACGGCATCACTTCTTCTATAACGTTTTCCAATGGAACCAGATTCATCATAAGCACATTGAAAAGAACTACATAAATCCGCGTAGATGCTTTCGGCTTTTTCGCCGTGAACTTTTTTAATCAGTGGTAAAACCGTTACTTTATTGGCAGCAAGAGCTGGATGAATTTTTAAGACTTCTCTTTCCTCACCATTTTCTAGAATTTGTTTTTCGTATGCATTTGTGAGTACTGCTAAAAATAAACGATCCACTCCAACAGATGGTTCAATGACAAATGGTAAGTATTTTTCGTTTGTTTCGGGGTCTAAGTACCTCAAATCACTCTTAGAGTGTTCCATATGAACGCTTAAATCGTAATCGGTACGATCAGCGATTCCCCAAAGTTCTCCCCAACCCATTGGGAATAAGAACTCAATATCGGTCGTTGCTTTACTATAGAAAGATAATTCTTCTTTCGCGTGATCTCTAAATCGTAAATTTTCACTTTCTAAACCTAAATCTTTTAAGAAATCCATACAATAATTTTTCCAATAGCCAAACCATTCTAAATCGGTATTTGGCTTACAGAAAAATTCTAATTCCATTTGTTCAAATTCACGGGTTCTAAAAATAAAGTTTCCCGGTGTGATTTCATTACGAAAACTCTTACCAATTTGTCCAATACCAAAAGGGACTTTCGCACGCATACTTCTTTGAACGTTTAGGAAGTTTACAAATATTCCTTGGGCCGTTTCTCCACGTAAGTACACTTTGCTTTTAGAATCTTCCGTAACCCCTTGATGCGTTTCAAATAATAAATTGAATTTACGAATCGGTGTAAAATCACACGCACCACATTTAGGACAAGGGATGTGTTTTTCACGAATAAAACTTTCTAGTTTTTCGTTCTCCCAACCATCTCCGGTTTCGCTTCCTCCCGTAAAATCTTCAATTAATTTGTCTGCTCTTTCACGACTTTTACATTTCTTACAATCGATTAAGGGGTCTGCAAAAGAGGCCACATGTCCGCTTGCTACCCATACTTCGGGATTCATAAGAATAGCTGAATCTAACCCATAATTATATAAATTTTCTTGAATAAAACGTTTCCACCAAGCATTTTTGATATTATTTTTTACTTCTCTACCAAGTGGCCCATAATCCCAAGTATTAGACAAGCCTCCATAGATTTCACTTCCTTGAAAAATAAAACCATATTGTTTACAGTAATTGACTAAATCATCCATTTTTATTTTTTCCATACAACATCCTCCTAAAATTAAAAATACTAAAGAACAATGTAGGGACGAAAAAATTTTTTCCGCGGTTCCACCCTACTTATTCTTTAGTAGAATCTCTTTTTTTATATAACTCCGAGTTTTCCCATCACTCATCAACGTTTGTATATCTAAATTATATGCAATAAAGAAAAGAATTGCAAGTCCAAAACATTACAAAGATAGCATTTTATTTAAAAACTTTTTACTATTTAAAAACAATCCCGTATAACGTTCATAATAACGATTGATAAAAAAATTAATTTCTCGAATGACTTCTTCACTAATTTTTAAATCACTAATAGAAGATATATCAACATAATAGTACATGCGAATTAATTGAATCGTTTTTTTACTAACTAAAATTTGATTGGTATAGCAATTTTTACAAACGTATCCTCCAACATCAGCATTAATTGTTACTATATCTCTTTTATTACCACATAAAATACAGGAATCTAGTTCTAAACCTACTCCTAAAAAAGGTAAATACTTTAACTCAATTATATTGGTAATGACTAAAGGATTCAAGCCTTCATTTATCTTTTTAACACTTGCTAGAAAATAATCATACAAACACTTCTCATGACTTTGTTTAAAGACTTGCGTCGTTAATTCCGTTAAATAATTTAAGTAACTGATTAATAAAATATCGTTTTTAATGATTTTAAAATCATCTAAGACATCCACATCTTTTAAAATAGACAACTTATTTTCTTTATAATAAAGATAAAAAACACCATAAGTAAATTTTATGGTTAAAGCCCGAAGTGGACTTTTTAGGGATTTTACTCCTTTACACATGACACCAATTAGTCCGTATTCTTTGGTTAAAAGTTGTATGATTTTGGAATTATCTCCAAAAGGGGTTTCATGAACGATAATCCCTTCTACTTTTGTTATCATTTTCTTCACTTCTTTTTGCTTTAGCATATTCTAAATAATCTTCTACTTTGCCACTATTCTTAAATTTGTTCCAAGCTTCTTTCATTTTATCAATCCTCTTTCTACTTCTATAATGAGGACTTTTTTTAAATTTTATTCATTTTCATTAAAACCAAGTTCGTGTAAGACTCTTTCTTTATCACGCCATTTCTTAATCGTTTTTACATAAAGGTCTAAATAAACGCGTTTTCCAAGCAATTCTTCAATATCTTTACGTGCTAAAGAACCAACGGTTTTTAATCGCTCACCATTTTTACCAATGACAATTTTTTTAATGCTATCTCGTTCAACGATGATATCAACCCCTACAAGGGTTACATTTTCTTTTTCTTCATAATAAGAAGTAACACACGTTAGACAATGAGGAACTTCTTCAATCGTTAAATCTAGTAATTTTTCACGTACTATTTCACTAATCATAAAATAGGTACTATTACTAGTAACCACATCATCACCAAAATATTTTACATCATCTTTTAAATACTTTTTAATTAATTTTATGAGTAAATCGATATTGTCTTTTTTTAAAGCACTGATGGGTACAATATCCACAAAAGGATATAAGTCTTTATAGTGGTCGATGACTCCTAGAACTTCTTCTGATTTTATTTTATCAATTTTATTTAAGACTAAAATGACAGGAACTTTTGAATTTTTTAAGGCTTCTAAAATAAATAAATCCCCTTTTCCAATATCTTGACTGGCATCCACTAAAAATAAAATGGTATCAACATCGTGAATTAAAGACAAGGCTTGTTTATTTAAAATCTTTCCTAAACGACTTTGAGGTTTATGAATTCCTGGAGTATCCACAAAAACAATTTGGGTATCAAATTCATTATAAATACCTTGAATAATATTTCTGGTTGTTTGGGCTTTATCACTCGTAATCGCTACTTTGGCATTCACAATGGAATTTAAAAGCGTACTTTTTCCAACGTTAGGTCGTCCGATAATACTTACAAAACCACTTTTCATACTACACCACTCCTTAAACTCCAAATACCCTCATAAAGTAAGGACCAAATACAAATAAACAAATGACAAGAGCCACAAGAGTCATAATAAAACTTGCTGCACTTCCACAATCCTTAGCAATTTTAGCAAGAGGATGGGTTTCAAGTGTTACTAAATCAACGGCGGCTTCTATGGCGGTATTAATAAGTTCCATACCAAGAATTACACCAAGAGCAATAAAAACAATGGCCCATTCGGATAACTTAATACGAAAAATAATACCTAAACAAATGGCAAAGATACTCGCAATTGCATGCAACCATAAACTTTGTTCATAACGATACGCATAAAATAAGCCTTCTAAAGAAAACTTAATACTATTAAAAAAACGTTTAATTCCTTTTTTCTTAATGTCATCTCTTGATATTTGTGCCATTTAAAATCAACTCCTGCTTCGTAAACATAACATTTTCTTCTTCCTTTGTTTGATGGTCATACCCAAGTAAATGTAACAATCCGTGAACCACAAGAAAAGATAGTTCTCGTTTTTCACTATGACCATACTCTTTGGCTTGCTCTTGCATTCTTGGTATACAAATATAGATATCTCCTAAAACTCTTATGGTACTTTTAAGTTTCTCACTATCTTCAAAAGCAAAAGAAATCACATCCGTTACACGATCTATTCCACGATACTCCTTATTTAATTTTTGTATTTCGTCGTTACCCACAAACGTAATCGAAAAAATACATTTTTTTACTTTTTCAAACTTTCCTACTTTTTTTATAACTTTTGAAAGATAGGAATAATCACTTTGATAGCCATATACATTATTTATTTCATATTTCACCTAAAACCACCCAAGTCCTATCACTTTTCCAAAATAGTATAGCACAATTACTAATAGGAAGATACACAAAATATTATAAAATAAATCACTTTGGAAAAATCTTGGTAAATGTTTTTTGATAGCAGTTAAGCCAATATACAATAAGAAACCTAGAATACTTCCTGCTACGTTTAAAATAATATCATCAATATCAAAAGAACGTCCAATATTTAATTGCACAAGTTCAACCGTTAAACTCGTTAAAATACTAATAAACAAAATATGCGATACTTTATTTGCTTTCACATAACCCGATACAAAATAACCAAAAGGGACAAAGATTAAAATATTGCCAATCACGTTATAAATAAACATCTGACTTCCAATTTCATAACGGAAAATTTCCGTAAAGGGAACCAAATTATACCCACTATTGGTATTCATTTCGGTACTCGTTAAAAGTTCAAAGAGTAAAAGAGCATAAATAACAAAAATAAAATTTAAAAACTCTCTATAGAATACAAACTTTTCGTGATTGATTTTAATATACGAAACACGTATAGCTACAACGACAACCAAAAAGATAACAAGCATTGGCCATATATCTTTTAAAGCACTGGATAAAGTATCTACTATCATCTAACTAACCTCTTTTTCTACAGAATATTCTTCTTTTTTTCCTATATTTTCGATTACTGCATAAAATACATCTACATCTATTGTACTATCATTTATCGTATTTTTCAAAACTTTTCGTAACTTTATCCTTTCTTTTTCTTTAAATTTGGTTTTTATCTTTTCATCGGCTAGTTCTAAGGCTTTGTTAGTCCCGCTTTCAAGAGAATAGGAATGATTCGTTTTTTGGATCTCATACTCGGTATCGAAATAAAATGTAAAGTTAAAAAAATGAAATAAACGTTTTTGTTCCGTTTCGTAAGCAGCAAGACGACTTCTTAAAATTTTATAGTTACCACTATCTGTTTCTATACTAAAGTTCCATCTTTTCTTACCGGTACGTGTTACCTCTTCGTAATTGATTGGTAAAGAAACATGCGTTTCATACCAGACTTCGGCGTATACTTCTCCACTTGCACAAACATTATTTTTGATGCTTTCGTTAAACAAAATTTCTCCACTAATCAAGGTATCTCCTTCAGCAACATACTGTCCTTCGTGAACTAAAATATCACCCTTAGTACTCGTAATGCTTTCAATAACACCACTTTTATATGCTAGAATATGGCAAAACTTTTCTTCTGTTTCGTAGTTTTTAATAATACGTTCTTCGATACGAACCACATATTGCATCCCCACATTTTCAATTTCTAACCATTCTAGTTTATCTTTATATTGTTCCAAAATTTTTTGTTTTGTTTGTTGTAAAGAGTCGTACTCTTTTTTTAACGTCCACTCGTGTATGCCTTCCTCATCCAAAGCTTTTTTTACTAATTCTCTTATTTCTTTATTCGAATGAATAACATCAACTTTAACAATCACTTGACTAAAAAAGTTCGTAAGAAAAAGAAAAAGGAGAAGAGCAAAAATCTTTAAAGGGGTTATCATTTTTTTGATTTTAAAAAGTCCACTATCACTTACATAAGAAAATTTGATGGTTACTAGTTCTTTTTGAATACGTTCGTAATCTTCTATATCCACTTTTAAATATAAAGTAGAATCTTTTTTGACAACATCATACACATTAATTCTATTTTTAAATAATTTTAATAGAATACGATTTGGATTTTTGGCTTTGCATTTGATATAAATAAAATGTTTTTGCTTCATCTTGTAAATTCCACCGTTTCTATAGTGCCTTCAATTAAGATTTCTCTTTTTTCTAATTGCTTTACAACAAAATCTTTTCCTTTTAACGTTAACGTAAATTCAGGTAAGGCTAGAACGATTTCTTCTGCATTTAATTTTAGAATATCGGTGTAATTGAAGATATGAATTTTATTGGCATAAAAATCAAGATAAGAATCGTAATCCATTAAAAAGTTTTTCATTGTTTTATATAGATGCATAAAATCACCTATAAAACTATATGTGTTTTAAGAAAAAAAACGACCATTAAGTCGTTATAAAGTTTGTTTATAGGCATCTTCTAAAGAAGAAATATGATTTATAAATTTGGCTCTTTTTTCTTTCAACTGTTCGATTCTTTCATTGCGAATTTCTTGGTAATTATTGGACTGAAAATAAACGGGAATTTCTTCGACCATTGAATAGACATTGGATTTTACTTGCATACGGGTATCGATTCGACAAGTTAAAGTGTCCACTATTGGACTTTCCATTTCATTATTGGCAGATACAATGATTTCATCTACTAAAATAAATTCTCCTGGATGATGCGGATCTTCTTTTAAACTTTTAAATTTTAAGCCAAAAAATTTATTGGCCGTGATGAAATAAAAACAGTTATTTAAAATTGCTATATTCGATATAGATGTAAGAGTAAAATTTTTATTTTTTTCGACTAAAACTTGTGGTTTTTGATTGATAATGCGAATATGAGTTAAAGGTTTATAAACATAGCCTTGTTCTACCTCTCTTGTTTCCACAATAAAATCATTCATCCCCACACGTGTTATTTTTTTATTAGGTTCTAGAAAAGCCAAGTATTTGTTACTATCAAGTTTAGAGGAAACGGAAAATGCTTCTTCATAGTTTTCATTAATAACCCCTACACAATTATAGATATTCGTTTTGGGTATATAACCACCGCTCGGATTTTCAAGCATTTGAAACGTATGTACTGTAGCATTTGCAACAGCAAGTCCATTGATAAACGTAAGATTGGTTTCATCCACTTCTATTTTCTTCACGTGATTTCTTAAAGATTTATCCACGTTTGCTAGGGCAATTTCTCTCATATTCTTGACTCCTACTTCTATTATAGTAAATTTTTTATGAAAAATCTATTTTTTTTAGGCATAGAAAAAACCTCTATTTAGAGGTTCATAAGTTTCTCTTTTACTTTTTGAGATACTTCACTCATATCTGCACGTGCTGCAATACTTTGAAGTTCTTTCATAATAAGACCCATATCTTTCATACTCGTTGGGCTTATTTTTGTAAAAGCATCCGTTATCGCTTTATCTACTTCTTCTTCACTTAAACTTTCAGGTAAGTATTCTTTAAGTATTTCAATTTCTTTTTCTAATTTTTCAACTTCTTCTGCTTTATTAAATTTTTGAAATTCAACGATAGAATCATTACGCATTTTGACTTGTTTTTTGATAACAGCAATGACTTCATCATCTGTTAAATCTCCTTTTTTATTAATGCTTTCTAATTGTAAAGCACTTTTAAGCATACGTAAGACACTTACCTTAAATTTATCTTGTTCTTTCATACACTCTACTAATTGGGCATTGATTTTTTCTTGCATTTTCATCACCTATTAATAATTTCTATGTTTACGAGCATTTCTTATCATTTCTTTTTTTGCTTCTCTTCTTTGAACACCAGGTTTTGTATAGTGCTTCTTTTTCTTTAGTTCAGAAGGGACACCACTTTTAGCAACTTTCATTTTCCAAGTTTTCATTGCTTTTTCTAAGTTACCATTTACCACTACTTTTGTCATATAAATCCCTCCTTTCAAACATAACTGAATTTATTATAGCACTACTTCCTTTAGTTTGACAAGATTTTAACGAAAGAATTTAAAAAAAATCAAAGGTAATTATCGTTTAAAAATGTTTAACCCTTTAAAAGATTAGAAAAAAAAATGACTTGGAGCTTCGAAAGTTTTCCAAGTGCAAGTCATCTATAATTATACGTAAAATTCCATAGATGTCAATAGTTTATCAAAAACTTTTTTCAATTTATAATTAAAAAACCTAACCCTTTAAAAGAGTTAGGAATAATTGACCTAGAGCTTCGAAAGTTTTCTAGATACCAATTACTATTAGTGTATTCAAAATATTATTTTTTATTCATTAGGAAAACCCATTATATTTAAAATAGTCTTAATATCAATAGTTTTTAATTTTTTATTTAATTTATTTATTTCTTTATTTAGTAGTTTATTAAATTCTTTTCTCTTTTTATTATCAAGTAATAGCTCCATACATCTTATTATCATATAAAGATTTGTTGACTTAGTACTATTATTATATGATTTATCAATTGCTTTAAAACTTAAAAAAAATTTACTATGGAATGTATATAATCTATTATTATGAGCACTAAAATTACGAACTAAAGTAACATTTAAAAGAATTTGTTTTAATATTTTATCAGGCAATTTAAAATATTTACTAATTTTTTGCCTATCATCTTGCTTTAATAGTCCATAATATCTACTTATTTCACCAAGTGTTATAATCTTTACAATAACGAATGGAGGTATAAATCCATATTCATCTTTATAATGTGTTATTGCAGAATGTTTTCCATAATTTTGTTTTATTTCCTTCTCAATATCAAAAATAATTTGTTTAATAGAATCTAAATCTGCATATTCGTCAAAATTTTTCTTTTTTAAATAATCTTTCACACCATATTTTTCAGATATTATATTAGCAATTAGTGATTTTATTACCAATTCTATTTCAAGAGAATATTTCAAAAAAATAGTTTTTAAGTTTTTATCGAATTCGTACAAAGCAAAAATTTCTTCAAAAGTAACTCCATTAATATATTCATCATTAACTTTAAAAGGTTCTTTATAAGTGTTTATTATAGAATAATATGTATATCTTTCAAATTGTTTTAAAGCATTGTTTTTATTTTTAACACTTACTCCCTTTGATAATAAATGATTTAATAGTTCCTCATTACTTTTGTATTCTTTCATTTTTTGTCCCCCTAAAAAAAATGACTTAGGGCTTCAAAAGTTTCCTAAGTACTAATTAACTATAATTATACGTAAAATTCTATGGATGTCAATAGTTTATTAAAAAGTATTTTTTCCTTTGTAGAGATTTTTATTAAAAATTGATGAATTGAATTAATAAAAAATGTTAATTTTTTTTAATAATGTTAAATAAACAATTTTAATAACATCACAAAAAGTATTGATAATAAAGTTATCAACATTACTGTTCATTTTAAATTTTTATTAATTCAACTTTTTAAACATCTTATTTTTTCTTCTTGATGATTTAATATATGACCTTTTGCCATAGACATCATTCCTATCATCATTAAGTCAATCATCACGGTTGCTTTTTTTAAACCTCTAACTTTATGATTTTCTAAGTTAAAATCTCGATCTAGTCTCCCATTTATTCTTTCTAATGCTGTTCTTTTATTATATATTCTTTGCCATTTTTTGCTATCCCTTGCTATTGGTGTAAATATTCTACTATCATAATTAATATCTATACTATATACTTTTTCCTTATACTGATACCTTAATGTTTCTTTTACTTTATCATACCCTAAATATTTTAAAGCTATCATTTCTCCTGCTTCATTTATGATACTTACTTTTCCATCATAAGTATATACTAAATCTGTTTCTTTATATTGTAATGTAGTTTCATCTTTCCAATGATTCTTTATATCTATTACTGGTTTTATTTCTTTATTTTTTAAATAATCAATCATATCTATACTATCGTATCCTTTGTCTGCTGAAGCTGTTTCTATTTTTTCTACCTGTTCCTTTGATAGCATTTCTATATGTTTTTTAAATTGTTCTTTTTCTCCTTTTGAAGCTTTTGTTACTGTATATTCTATTGGTAGTTCATAGTTTACATCTGCTAACAAATGATATCGATATCCAAAATACGTTGTTTTTTTTACTTTGGTTTCTCCAGTTTTTACATCTTTATAATAATTTTCTTTTATCGTATAATCGGCATCCATATCACATCTTGAATCTAAACTATCTCCATTTTTATTTGGTCCTTTTGCTTTAGATAAAAATATTTTTCCGTCTTCTCCTACATCTTTACCAAAATCTTTTAAATTTTCATACATAAAGTTCCTTAATTCATTAAAGCATTCTTTTAGCATTGGTTCTATCTTTTTTAAATTTTTTATCATATTTGTATAAGCTTTTGGTGGTGGTACTAATTTATTCTTTCCATAGTAATAATTTTCATCACTAAATCCACATAACTTTCTTAAATCTCTATTTCTTGATAACTCTCTTCTTAATTGTTCTACTGTAGAACATTCTAGTAAAGGCATAATTAAAATTGAATTCCATACTGCTATTACTGGATATTCATTTCTTCCTTTTGCTCTTATTTCTATTAATTTATTTACTATTTTTTCATCTGGAATATTTTCAATTAGTAACTTACATCTTTCTAAATCTCCTAAAATTTCAATTTCACGGAAGAATTAAAAATCAAGTTCCCGTTTAATAAAATAAGAAATGTGTAAATGAATAAGTTCCCATAAAAAGAGCAAA
>CANROY010000014.1 GCA_947632355.1 uncultured Bacilli bacterium | reverse complement strand
CTTTCTAATATTCCCCCCCCCCATTGGTCTTTCAATGGTTGGGAGGTTATTCTTGTATTTCTTCATACTTTTCTTCCTCCTCTATTATAGTTTTATTTTATCAAATTCTTATTCATTATTCAATATTGAAACTAATATTAAATTTTTTGTTCTTTTTTATCGTAAATTGATAAGTTACTTCTAGTTGTGTCGAAACGCTTGAAATTAAATAATTTTACTCTATAATAACTCACCGTTACCGAGAAAGGTGGCGTTTACTATCCATTTTTCTATCTTCCTTACAGGAATCGTTTTGGTTGTTGAAAGGGAAAGAAGGAGTGAGTAGTTATGAACAAAGAAAGTTTACATTTATGTATACTAGTTCTTCTAGTAATTATAGTTATGCTATTCGTAATTATATTACGTTTAATATAACATAAAAACGTCATACCAAAGCATTTATGCAATGGTATAACGTCTATCTACTGGTAGGCGTTACCTAATCTCGGTAACACTTACATTTTAATTATAAATTATTTTTATATAAATAGCAAATCGTTTAAAATCCGTGGCCTCCGCCACCGCCACCTCCGAAGCCTCCTCCAGAAGAGAAGCCTCCACCTGAGCCTCCTCCACTTGAGAAGGAAGAAGAAGCACGTTCTGCTGTAATCGTTTGGGTATTCGAAGTAATCGCATTATGTACTAAATGATTTAAGGAATTATAAAAATAGTAATCTCCAAATGTTGGATAGTAAAGAACACTTTCTCCATTCATTTCTAGTTCTTTTATTTTGACATTCATGGCTTTTGATACTTTATCGGCAAGGCCAAAAATCGTTGCATAAACCATATAACGTTCCCATAACTTTATTTCTGGTAATTCTTTTGTATCAAATGTACCAAAATCATTTAGAAATTTCTTAAATGCCATCCATCTTACATAATCCTCATTTCCTTTTTTTGTACGCTTAAAGAAAGCAAGTGTATAAATGAAGAAAATAATACTTAGAGTCATATTAACAAAGACAAGAGGAGATACAATGTTAAAGGCACTTTTTAATATGACTAGCAGAATGGCTAGAAAGAAGAATAAGAATCCAATTCCTTTCGCTTTACCACTTTTTTCGAAGAAGTTTTGTTCTTTTCCATCTTTTAAAACTGCATTTTTCCAAGAGGTATAACTTGCTGAAAACTCATCACAAGTTTTTGTACTTTTGGCATAATTTTGTAATTCTTTTGATGTAAATGTATTATTTTTCCCTACTTTCGTAAATAGAAAAGCCGTTAATTTTTTCTCCGTACCATTTAAACCATCTTCATTTACTAAAGTAAACGTATAGTCTTTTTTCTTTTTATCACTTGGAATTTCTTCTACTTTAATATTTTTCTTATAAATCATATTCATTATGGATGCAGATAAAGCATTTGGTGTTATAGATTTTGTCATTAAGTAATCAATAACTTCGACATTATAATCATCAATAAATTCACGATTGTATTCGTTTGTAAAATCGGATTTATATTCTTTATCGTATTTGAAATAAATATAAATCCAAGCAAGTATTAAACCAATCATATGGAAAATGGAAAAGATAAGTAACCCATAGAAAAGAATTCTCATACGTACTCTTTGTTGGTTAGCAACGTTAGCCCTTTCTTCTTCAACTTTTATAATTTCTTCTAAGGCTGTTTCTTCCGATTGCTTCTTGACTAACTTTTCATTTAGTAACGTTTTCGAAAACGTCGTACGAATATCGACAGAACTATAAGGGTCAAGTACATTTGCTTTGGCAATTAAATATGCATTTTCATAAGGATAAATTTCACCTGCTAAATCCCCATGAGCCCATACTTTAAATGAAGAACTCTCATCTTTGGCTGGTAAATTTACTCTAATTTGTAAATCGTGGATGGCATCATCATAATCTTCTCCAATAAAGGTATAGTATAGTTCTCCAACATCATTATGTAAAACTAAAGCATCTTTTACAGTATATTTTAAACGGAACGCTACTTGTTCTTTTTGACTTTTAAAGTACATTTTGTAACTATAGCCACCGGTTAAGTAACTTTCTAGATAGCCACCATTTGCGCCTTTTCCTTCCACTAATTTAGTAAAATCCGTATCTTCTAAAGTAGCAAAGGAAACATCACTTACCTTTTTGGCTGAAATTTCAGAAACTACAATATCACTCGCATTATAAATGGCATTACTTTCATAACCACTATACCCTAAACGATAATTTTTAAATACAATATCACGAATATAGCCATTAAAACTTCCTTTTAAAACAATCAATTCTATAACATCCATATCTCCGTTTTCTAATAAATCGGCATTAATATAATAGTGTTTTATTGTATAATCAACTTTATCAGCAGAAACAAAGACTGGTAAAAAAAGAAAAAGGAACCCAATTATTAATTTTTTCATGTTTGTCCTCCTCTAAAAAGAAAATTTTAAGCATTGCTTAAAATTTAACTTGTACGTTTTCTCTTTCAGTTTCATTGGCTTCAAAGAAAGCTTCTAATTTAAACTTAAATAATGAAGCAACAATGTTACTTGGAATTGTTTGTACTTTGTTGTTATACGTCATAACGGTATCATTATAAAATTGACGAGCACTAGCAATTTTATCTTCTGTATCTTGTAATTCCGTTTGTAATTCTGTAAAATTCGTATTGGCTTTTAAATCCGGATAACTTTCTGTTAAAGCAAATAGTTTTGAAATGGCTTTGGTAAGTTCCCCATCAGCTTGCATTTCATCTTCTGGAGTTGTAGCACTTAAAAAAGTATTTCTAGCTTTAATCACATTTTCTAACGTTTCACTTTCATGTTTGGCATAGCCTTTTACCGTTTCAACTAAATTTGGAATTAAATCAAATCTCCTTTTTAATTGAACATCAATTTGTGCCCATTGATCTTTTACTCTATTCCTTAAAGTAATGAGTTGGTTATAAGTTGATACAACAAATAAAATTAAAACAACAACAATGGCAAGTAATATCCATATCCACATATTTTTTTCCTCCTTAATATATTCTTATTCTATCATATGTTCTTGAATTGTACAATAAAACATAAAATGAATTGGTGAAAGTTATGTTCTTTTTTACAGGTTTTTTAATAGGTGTTGTAAGTTTAATTCCCGGTATTAGTGGTGGAACAGTTCTCGTTTTAACCAAACAATATGCAGCAGTTACCAATGCTATAGCCCATTTTAAAGAAAAAGAAAATCGCCATTCTATACTTGTACTCGTATTGGGCATTCTTATTGGTGTTATAACATTTGCAAGAATTATAGAACTTCTTTTTTATTTTGCACCAAAGGCAACCATGATTTTATTTAGTGGTTTTGTTTTATTTTCCATTCCGGATTTACTAAAGCAAGAAAAACAAAAACCAAATCTTTTTTGGCTTTTCTTAGGAATGCTTCTTATTTTTTTTCTTTCTTGTTTTAGTATTTCTACTCCACCTGTTATTTTAGAATATCCAAAACTTACTTTTTCTTTCCTACTTGTTTTTTCTATTTATGGTTCCTTAGATGGCTTCTTTACCATTCTACCTGGTATATCCGGTTCTATGATGATGATGATTTTAGGCCCATACTTTCTTTATAAGTCTTACCTAGCCAATTTAAGTTTTGTGAATCTTTCTTTCTTAATTCCCCTACTTTTCTATTTTTTAGGAGATTTATTGGGTTTTTTTATAGGTAGTAAAGTCTCCTTGTATTTTTTAGAAAAACAGCGAAAAATTTTTATGAGTTTTATTATCGGTATGGTTTTGATGAGTGCTCTTGTACTACTTCCTATGTATCCCTTTGATTTACAGCACATTCTTCTTTATGGCATTCTACTAAGTATGAGTTTTCTTTTTAGCCAAACTTTAAACTTTTTTAAGTAGATTTTTTTACAGTAATAACAGGTCGAATTGCTTTTTTAGTAGAGTGAGCTTGTACAAATTCTGAACCAATTTGAATAGTGCTGATTCCGTTTGTACGTTCTCCACTAGTTAAATACCACATACTATCTCCATCATCAATTTTGTCATATTCAATATAGGTTGGAATACGTACTAAAGAGTTGTATGTATGATTTTCTTCACTTAATCCATCATTATATTCCATTTCAATGATATTTCCTCTAGAAACCCCCTTTTGAAGCAAGGCATCATTTTGAAACCATGCATCTACAATTTTTTTTACAATACTATTACTCCAAGAATAAGTATTAAAAGTTACATCATCTTGATAATTGCAAAAAGAAGGGATATAGGAATTATAACACATGAGTACTTGATCGTTTTCTATTGCTTCTTCTAAATCGTATGTTTCTAAACCTTTACTAATTTCCTCATTTGTTAAATTACGATTTAAAATTAAAGTGACACTATCTTCTTTGTCTTCAATAACTTGCCACATTTCACTTCCAATTTTTACTGTCTCTTGATTTTCATATGTTTTATTTTCTAAAGAAACAGGGCTAAATTCAGAAAGGCTATTTAAATATTCTTGAGTTGTATTTTTTATAGCACTTAATAAAATTCTATTTTTTGCATAATTTAAAGCAATCATTAAAAGGGTTACTAAAAACACTAAAAAAAAGGAATAGATTAAAGAAATAGCAATAAATCCTTTGTTATTCTTCATTTCTATTCCTCCTTTATTCTTAACTACAATTATAAACTAATTCTAGTCTTAAAGCAAGGTTTAGCAATAATTTCGATTCGAAATACGGCGAATAGAAGAACCAACCGTTCTACCTAAATCCAGCACGGTATTAATAAGTCTTGCAATACTATTAAATAAAGTTGCTGTAATTGCTCCACCAGTGATTTCATTTAATTCTTGTTCTTTTAAAGACATAAAATACTCCTTTCTAATTGCATTTTAATGGACGTACGATTCCGTCAACTACACCTGCTATGAATACTCCAATCGCTGTTAGAATACCAAGTACGGTGTAACTAATTCCTCCTCCACTAATTTCATTTAATTCTTGTTCTTTTAAATGCATATTTACTCACCTTTCTTTTATAATTTTTGCTATTTTTTTAAGCAAGTTCTCTTTGTTCTTAAAAACTTCTACTACCACAAATTCATTGTTTTTCCCCTGATATTCTTTTAACTTTAGTGTTATATTTTGAATAGCTGTATTATTACTATCAAGTATTGGATCATCAAACTTTACTTCATCCACTTCATATTTTTTATGATTGATTTTTACAAATTCATAGAGAAAACTATCTACAGGATAGAAAAAATCAATTGTACACTCATCATTACAAAAAGTTTGTCCTTTTATTTCTATTACATCATAAGCACTCCTTTTATAAGCAAAACCTAGTAAAAATAGAAAAAGGCATATAGGAATTACCCATAAAAAGGAATACTTTTTGGCATCTTTCCTTAAGTAATGGTGCAAATTATATTTTATGTACTCTTGCATATTAATTCTCCAAAGTCATATACTTGATCAAAGTATTTATCGTGTTTTTTATGACTCACATAAATAATTGTTTTCTCTTTAAAATACGATTTGATATTCTTAATAATCGATACTTCTAAGTCACTATTGACTTCACTTAAAGCTTCATCCAAAATAAGGATTTGAAAATCATTTAATAAGGCTCTTGCCAAAATAATTCTTTGTTTTTCTCCACCCGAAATATTCGTAGCATCTTTGGTTAAAAATGTTTCATAACGAAGAGGCTTTTTTGAAACAATACTTTCAATCTCACAAATCGATAAAATTTCTAAATATTTCTCTTCCGGAATAGAGCGATTTAACAAAATATTATTCTTGATGGTATCTTGTAGTAAATTTTCTTTCTGACTCACATACGTAATATTTTTACGAATTGTAGCCAAGCTATAATCGTTTAGCATCACATTTCCAATCGTAATGTTACTATTTTTGGTTTCAACTAAACGACTAATGATTTGACATAGTGTACTCTTTCCACATCCACTATTTCCTTTAAATAAAACACAATCTTTTTCTTTAATACTCAAAGAAAAATCTTGAAACAAAGGAGAAAAGTCATTATATGAAAAATTTAAATGTTCAATTATAATATCTCCATTTTTAAATTCTCGTAGACCGATTTCACTTTGTTCTTCCGGAATTGTATAAAAATCATTGATTTTTTGTATGCTTACCTTTACATAATTGTAACTTGGTATGATTTGAATAACCGATTTAAATGGAGTGAAGAAGAATGAGATTAAACTTTCAAATGTTATTAAATTTAATAACGTACAGCGATTATTCACGATTTCATACAATCCAAAAGAGATAACAAAAAATTCTAAGAATCCTTCAAGTAAATTTGCAATTGTCGCTGTATTGATAACCTTCTTATTTAAACCATAGGATTGTTCTAAATAAGCGACAAGGCGCATTTCTACTTTTTGAAAAAAGGATTTTAAAATATTTAAGTTTTTTAAAGAAATAATGGAATCGATATTTTCAACGACGGTCGATTGAAACGCTACTTCAGCCTCATTCGTATGTAGAGCCTTCTTATACATGATTTTTCCGGTAATGATCCCAAATACCACATACATAAAAACAAAGAAACAAAGAAGAAAAAAAAGTTTTTTATGAATGTGTAGTAAAATGAGACCAACACTAATAGAAAGAATAGAATCAAATAGAATTGTGACTAAAACTTCTGAAAACACCTCTTTCATATTTTCAAGTTCTTTAATACGAACCATAATTTCACCTGTTGTTCTATTCTTCATAAAATAATTAGGAAGTAAAAATAAATGATGCAAGAAACTGTAATAAAGTTGTCCATCTAAATTTTTATTTAAGTAGACTTTAAAATGATTTCTTAAATACATAAAAATATATTTTAATGTGTGCAATAAGAAAAAAATCATCATAACAGTGAATAAAACTTTTTTATCTTCATTATCCGTAATAAAGTTCATTCCTACTTTAAAATAAAAACCTGTTAAGATTGTAATGAGGGTTAAGAAGCCGGTTAAAACAAGAATTTTAAGGATGGTTTTCTTTTCTTGTTTAAAAATAGCAAAAATGAATTCAAGCAAATGATTTTGGTTTAACATTTCCGGTAGTTGATGTTTAGGATAAAAGAAAAGGATATTGCCCGACCAAATCGCTTCAAAATCACTTCTAGAAATTTTTATCATACCTTTTGCAGGATCCATAATTTCTAACTCAGTTGCATTTAGTTTATAGATAACGAGGAAGTGGGTTAAATGGTTGATTTCAACATGAGCAATTACAGGTAACACTGCATCTTCAAGTTCACTTAAATGTTCTAACTTCATACCATAGGCATCAAATCCATAATTTCGTGCTGTCTTTACTAATTGATAAGCCGTTGTCCCCTCCAATGACGTTTGCGTATCCATTCGTAACTTTTCAAGTGGAACATATCCGCCGTAGTATTTTAGAATAGATAAAAGTGAACACACACCACAATCTTTTAGATCTTGTTGCTTTACAACAATATTCTTTTTCATTTTTATTACCTCCTACTCTTATATATACACCGCGAATTTGCTATTTCCTTTTTTTTCACTTAAATTTTTTTCAAAAAATGAAAAAAAAGTAGTTTTTTCTACTTTCTAATGTAAATTTTTTGACATAATTCGTATAATCTGTGTAAAGATTTAATGTAAATTAAATTAAGTAAAATTTGTATTTCCTATTGATTACTTTTTGATACAAATATAAATAAAAAATAGGATAATTTTTAACTATCCCACTTTAAACCAAACGTCTTATTTTTAAAATATTGAAGTAATCACATTTTAATATACAATAATATTTTGAACAAAATTATATACTGTATTACTCAAAAGCTCACCATTATGTTGGACTTTTATTTTAATATAGTAACTACCATCATAATCTTGAATATCTACTTTTAAAAAAGTTGTGGCATCACTATTATTATATTTTTCTAAATTTGAAGTTAAAAAATTATTTATATTTTGGTCACTGGCAATTCCTAAAGTCGTAATTCCTGTTAAATTAGCATAATTTGTATTATGACTATAATACATTCCTAAATGATTATAGTTTTGTAAATTTACTTGTTTACTACTATAGAGTGTGATATAAGTGCCTGCATAGGAAACTTCAAAATTATAGCTATTTGTATCATTTTTACAAAAAGTATTATTAGCATCGTAATACGGCAGATCTGTTCTATGCCATACTTGATTAGCAAAACTACCAATCATACTAGATATTGTACCCATATTGTATAAATAACATGGTAATCCTGCATTATATTTTTCTTCATTCGAAAGAACCGTTGAATTCAAAAATTTTTCTACAATTTTAGGATAAGCTTCATTCGTTTTGATTTTATCTTTCAATTCATCGGAATCTTTTATTAATTCCATAGCTTCTTTAGACTCTACGATACGATCAACATCCTCTTCATTTGTCAGCAATTCATCATAATTTTTAGCATGACTACCAATAATATCTACTAGTTTTTTAAAATCATCATCTCTAAAATCTGGAACCACTCCCATTAAAACATCAAAGCTTTCCTTTTCTTCATAGAAAGCAAATGTACGATAGAAAGTTACACCACCGATTATCAAAACAAGTGCTACTATACTTACTAGAATACTATTTTTAACTTTTTTATTTTTAATAAATTTTTGTAATTTCATAATCGATTCTCCTTATTATCTTTATTATATCTTTTTTTGAAACAAGAAACAATTACTTTCTTTTCGTTTTCGATACATCCTTTTTCTTATCACGAATCTTTTTTAATAAATCCAATTCTTTGGCATTTGTAATTTGTAAGTTTGGAAATGCCTCTAACAAACGTTTTGGATATCTTTTAAGTTTTTCTACTCTCTCTCTTAAAGATTTATCAAGTAAACTTGGTATTTTTGCTAATTTCTCTTGTTTTAATTCTTCACATATAATCAAACGATTTCTTAAGTTATAAGCAACCACACAAGAATAGATAACATCTACAACAAAGATAGCAAGTAAACTAAAAGCTAAAATATTCATGACTTGTGGTGATAAAAATCCTAACAAATAGTTTACAATATCATTTCCGGTATAAATAATAATGAGTGTTCCAAATCCAAATAAAAGCGTGTTAAATAGAAAAACTCGACCGTGGATATTAAATTTTTCATCACTATAATCCCACCATTTATTATGAAATATTTTTTCTAATAGAAAACTCGTTACATATTCGATAGCAGAAGTTAAAATAGCCCCCAAAATATACACAACGACAGGGTCTTCTTTAAAGCGAGATAATAAAAGTAATATAAAAAGACTCCCTACTCCATATATTGGACAATAAGGTCCACATAAAAAACCACGATTCACTAACTTTTTTTGTTTTATACTAGAACATACGATTTCACAAAGATATCCTAAAACACTATAAAACATAAAAACTAAGAATAAATAAGCAAAACTCATTTTCATAGCGTCACCCTAGTTTGATTATATCATGAAACTTTTTTCTTGTATAGTAGCATAAAAAGAAGAAATATGCATATGTTTAAGTAAGTTGGAGGGATTTAAAATGATTAATAAACAAAGTTTATGGTTTGTTACACTTTTTAGTTTAATTCTTGTACTAGGGATTTATTATGTTACCATAAAAGATGGCAATGAACTAATGGATATGGCTGTATCTAGTACCGTAGAAGATACAAATGAAGTCGTAGAAACCACCGATAGTAGTATTTTAGTTTCCTTAAGAGTTCAAGATGAAGAAGAAATGTTAAAAGAAATGGAAAGTTTACAAACAATTCTTTTAGATAATGAAGCAAGTTTACAAGAAAAAAATGATGCTTATAATTCTCTTCAAACACTAAATGCGAATAAAGGAAAAGAAGAAAGTTTAGAAAAGAAAATTAAAGAAAAGTTTAATTTAGAAAGCTTTATTAAAATTAAAAATGACCAAATAACGGTTACGGTTGCAAGTAAAGAACATAATAATACTCTTGCTAATAACATTATTCGTGCCATTCAAGAAGAATACGATACCAATATGTATATTGTCGTAAAATTTCAAGGTTAAAAAGTTTTTAGGCATATTCTCTCACTTAAATACTAGAGTCTCATAAAATATTATAGATGTTAGTATAAAGAAAGTGAGGATTCTTGATGAAAAGTAGTATTTTAACCACGCGTGAACAAGAAGTATTTGAATTACTCGTTTTAAATAAATCCACCAAAGAAATTGCTGAATTTTTAGGAATTAGTGAAAAAACGGTACGTAATCATATTTCCAATGCCATGCAAAAATTAGGTGTTAAAGGTCGTGCTCAAGCTGTTGTTGAACTCGTAAAACTAGGAGAAATAACCATTGAATAATAAGTGTTCATCTTAAAAAAGATGAGCATTTTTTGTTCTTAAAAATACTTACAAACAATACAATGTATTAGGTGACTTTATTATGTTAAAAAAAGGAATAATAAAACGAATTACCATCTCTTCCCTAGCCTTATTGATTTTATTAATTACGTATTTTTTTCCAACCAAATTAGAAAAAGAATATCCAAAATCTCTTTCTTATAATGAAGTGAAAACAAGTTCTATTTATGTTTTGGATCATGCAGGGTATGTAAGTCGTATTAGTGCCATGGTAAATCGAGAAGAACCATTAGAGCAAATCAAAGAAATTATAAGTTTACTGACTTTAAAAAGCAAAGAAAGTGCTTATTTACCAACGAACTTTTCTGGGGTAATTCCTTCAAATACAGAGATTAACAATTTATCTTTAGAAAAAGGAATCCTAAAACTCGATTTTTCCAAAGAATTTTTAAATACAACCAAAGAAATGGAACGTAAAATAATTGAAAGTCTTATTTATTCTCTTACGGAAGTAAATGGTGTTGATTCTATTTTAATTTTTGTGGAAGGTGAACAACTCTTAGAACTACCCTTTAGTAAAGAAAAATTGCCACCCATTTTAGACAAGAATTTCGGTGTAAACAAAGTGTATGATTTGGATAGTATTAAAAATACCACACAAACAACGATTTATTATGGTAGCAAAATGGATGATTATTTTTACTATGTTCCAATTACATATGTCGATAATAGTGAGCAAGAAAAGGTAGAAATTATTATTGAAAAGTTAAAAAGTTCTCCCGTTTATGAATCAAACTTAATTAGTTACTTGCACGCCAATGCGGAAATTACCAATTATGAAATTTTAGAAAATGAAATTCGTTTAAGTTTTAATGAATATTTACTTGATGATTTAATGAATGATACCGTTTTAGAAGAAGTGAAATACACCATTTTTTTATCTTTAAGAGATACTTATCATATAGATAAAGTGGAATTTAATGTCGAAAATAATGCTCAAAATGTGAATTTTGTAATAAATTCGCTTGAATAATCCAAAATAATATTATATAATCAAGTTGTCCTTGCTGATACGTCCCGGTAGCTCAGCTGGATAGAGCATACGCCTTCTAAGCGTACGGTCATGTGTTCGAATCACATCCGGGACACCACTTTAAAAAATGAAAGCCCATTTGTTTGGGTTTTTTTATTGCAATAAAAAAGAAGGTTTAATTAACCCCCCCCCCCCATTGGAATTTTTACTTTTTTGTGGCTTTTGACGTTTTAAAGTTACCTCTTGTCTTTCAATGTCATTTGATACTTCGTTATCTTCTTCAACCAAATACGTTTCTGCTTCCTATTGTATACGTTTAATAATCGAATAAGGGGACTTTATTTGTTGAATTATTTCTTTATTATTGCTAAAAAATCTATAAAAAGTACTTTTATCTAAGCTTTCAATTAAGGATAGTAAATATAAATTTCTTAAATAGGCAACTTTTCTTGTTCTCGTTTCTCCAATCGCTAATTCAGAATTATAATCCCTCACTACAATTCGTCGTTTTATTATAAAAATATCTATATCGTTTGTCAAATAAAAAGCACTAGTCTATCATATAGGAATTACTAAAACGACTAGTACTTATTCTTATGTATTCTCTTTTGAGGTTTCGGTCGGCTTCTTTTTTCATAAGCTCCCAATGTCTATTTTTAGAACAATTTAATAGCAAATAAGCAAATCGATCCATACTAACAAGGAATTCTTTATCATATTGTTTTAAAATTTCTAGGATTTCTGTTTTCGGTATTTCAATGGACAGAGTATCTCCATCAAAATCATAGGTATACGAATGACTTTCTATAAAACGATTAAAAGCACAAGATAATTCGTGCTCCCACTCCGATTGATGCTCATAATACATTTTGGTATTGATTAAACTAGAAAAATAAATCCCCCAACCATTTTCTTCATATAAAATAGAAGCAATACTCTCCTTATAATCGGTGGGAAATAGTACTGTTTCTATTGTAGACATATGATTTTTAGGACTTTGTTCTGCTAATGTTGCTAATAATAAAGCTACAAAATGGTCGATATCGATAAGGGGTGTGTTTTCATAAAAATAACTACTATCGTCTTTCATACATTCATTTCCTTTCTAATGAAAAAAAGTACTCTTTGGTACTTCCTTATTTTTCTTCTTCTGTTTTAATGACTTCTTTATTTTTGTAGTTACCACATTTTACACACGCACGATGAGGTCTTAACGCTGCTCCACATTTTGGGCAAGTTACCACAACACCAGCCTCTTTTTTTAAGTGTGTATGACGCATTCTTTTTTTTGTTTTGCTTGTTCTTCTATATGGAACAGCAAATCTTTGTAAGTCTAATTTAAACATTGCAATCATTCCTTCCCTTCATCAAGTAAATCTTGTAATTTTTGAAATCTTGGATCAATTTCTTGCTTTTTACCGTTCGCAAGACACCATCCCTCTCCCTTTAAGTCTAAATCGCTTTCTTTGGCATTTGTAACACTTATGGGAATTTCCAATACAATATTTTCCCATAAAATCTCTCGAATATCAAGTGTATTTTTGCTTTTTTCATAAAATTCTCCACAAAATTCACTTAAATTTTCTATTTTTTCGTCAATTTCACAAGTAAATGGGTACTTGATTTCCTCTAACGTAATGGCATCATCTAATAAAAATGTCCCTTTTACCGTTAAAGCAAGGACTAAATTATTTTCATAATCATACTTGATAAGCCCTTTTACGTGACAATTTTCTATTGCATGTATATTGGCATTTTTATAAAAATCAGGACTTAAATCTACATCACAATCAATTTCTAAACCTTGCTCCGGTATTGTACTTAAATTAATTTCCATGTTTACCACCTACTACTAGTATACAATAAAACAATTTTTCTTACAATCTACTTTATTTTTTATGTTACTTTATGCTAAACTATGACAAAAGGAAGATGTTTATGGAAATAATCGGTATATTATGTGAATACAATCCTTTTCATAATGGACACTTGTATCACTTACAAAAGATTAAAGAAATGTACCCAGATGCTCTCATTATTTTGGTGTTAAATGGCTATTTTTTAGAACGAGGAGAAATTAGTTTAATTAGTAAAGAAGAGAAAACCAAACTTGTCCTTTATTTTGGGGTGGATATCGTAGTAGAGCTTCCTGTTCTTTATGGAACGCAATCTGCTGATATCTTTGCTTCTAAAGCCTTAGAAATTCTAAATACATTTCATATTACCAAGTTTATCTTTGGTAGTGAATTAAATAATATTGAAAAACTAAAACAAATCGTTAGTAAAATCGAACAAAAGGAATACCAAGAAAAAGTACAAACTTTATTAAAGGAAGGTTTAAATTACCCAACGGCTCTTGCTAAAGCAATAGAGTGTGATATCGATTTTAATCATCCAAACGATTTACTAGCCATTTCCTATCTAAAAGCCATCCAAAAAAACCACTACCCTATAGAACCAATTTCCATTAAAAGAACCAGCAACTATCACGATTTAGAAAGTACGGAAGACATCATCAGTGCTTCCAATATACGAAATAAAATAAAAAATAAAGAAGAGATTTCCAAATATGTACCAAGTATTGTGCTTAGTCATATACAAGAATACAACGAAGATATTTATTTTAAACTGTTAAAAGCCAAAATACTTACAACTCCTCATTTAGAAAACTTTCTAACCGTAGATGAAGGCATTGAAAATAGACTCGTAGAAGGAATGCAAAAAAGTCATAATTACCAAGAATTTATCGAGTATGTTAAAACCAAAAGATATACTTACAACAAAATCAACCGTATGTGTATTCATATTTTACTTGGTATTCGAAAGCAAGAAAATGTCCAAGTTTTATCCTATATCAAAATTTTAGGTTTTTCCAAAAAAGGACAAACATATATTAAAAGTCTAAAAGAAGAATTGAACAGTATTACGAAAATTAATAAAGATTCCATTATATATAAAACCGAGATAAAGGCATCTATTCTCTATGATCTCATTATGAATACGAATACCTATTCTTTTGAGGTTCAAAACAAACCTATAAGGAAACTATAAAAAAGGACACTTTTTCATAAACTTACTTGGTGTTCTTTTTTAATAATTCTTTTTGATACCTTTTATAATCAAAGGCATCATATTGACAAACCATTTGAGTAAAAAATTGAATATATTCGGAAATTTTAGAAGAAAAAATAGGTGGTATCTTTTTACTATTTAATAAATCAAAACAAGTATCCATACAACTTTCAAACGAATCCACTTCTTCATTAAAAAAGTAAGAATACATATAAAGTAACGTTTGTAAAACCGTCAAATGTATTTTTTCATTTTGTTTATAGGATAGAATCAATGTTTTTAAACTACAAATAAGGGCATAAAAAGAATTCATTGCTTGATATTCCACTTGATAGCAATCAATAATACGATAGTACCCTTGTGGTACTATTTCTCTTGTTGTTACTAAATATTCTTTACCTTTTATTTTTATGATATTTTTTTGAGCTGTTTTTAAATTAATATAAATTGCTTCTCTTTCATTTTTCGCACTTTTCATTAAATAGAATAACCACTTATAATTGGTAAATTTGATTTTTGTTGGAGAAAGAGAAACATTTTCTTCTAAAAAATTCTCAAAAAACTCATTAAACTGTTCTTGATACTCCATAACCAAATCCCTCTTTTCTGTTTAAAATAGAATTAAAGATTTAAAATTCGTTTTAATTCTACACGATCTACATTTTTATTTTCGTTTATTTGCTCTAATTCATGTATTCCCTTTTCTATTTGTTTTAGCAAAATAGTAGAATTTTTCTCTTCTTGAATAGGTTCTTCTTGCACTTGACTTTCTTCTATACTATTTATATTTTCTCTATTTTTAATAGCTTCCATTTCTTCTTTATGATGCTCACTATGGATGGAAAAATAATTTAAAGCTTCGTTCGTTAAAAGTTCAACAGTCGTTTCATCTTTTTCATCAAAAATACATTGCATATCAAACGGATGATACTCACTTTCTAACGAATCTTTGTCAATTGCTACTTGATATAAACAAAATATGTGATTACAAGTATTTGCTTGGCTTATGAATTGCATATCTTGGGGATGATATTTAGAATTTAAGGAAACAGAATCTTTAGCCATTTCTCCTAAAATATAGTCTTTATAATCCATATCGGCATTAAAAATTAATTGCATATCATGTGGGTGATATTTACTTTTCAAAGAAAAAATACTCATCGCTACCTCATATAAGTATTCAGCTCTATTAGCATTTGGAGCACTAGCAATAAGTTTTAAATCTTCTAAAAAGTACGGATTACTTCGTCCTAAAAAATTTCCATGCTTAGCATACTCACAAACATAAAAATCTGTTGTATCACTACAACAATAAAGAGTAGCCATAGCCTCTAAATGATGCCCATTTTGTAAAGAATTTCTATTCTTTGCTAAATCATAAAGAAGCTGAAATTTTTCATCAGTAGGTGCATTTAATATATAAAAACAATCCTTTACATAATAGGGACTATTTAAAAAAATTGGTTGTATTAAGACATCCAAGTGTGGTTCAAATTTATCTTGATAAGGAATCTCTAAACTTAAAAATCTTTCTATTTCAATTTTCTTTAAGCTTTTCATCCATTCTATTAAATGATCCGTTGTTTCAAAAACAAGATCTAAATGATATTTTTTTACTTGTTCTAATATTTTTTTTAATTCATCATATGTCATCATAAAACCCTCCGTTTTTTTTAATTATAGCACACATTTTATTTATGGAAACCTAAATTTTCTTTCATAGAATTGGAAAGATGCTTTTCTATTTCTTTTAATTCATAGATTGTATAAAATTTTTTAGGTTCATTTAAAAAAGCATGTAAGTTTTTTAAAACCGGTAAATATTTATTAGGGTTAATAAACACCATATCTTTTTTTATAATAATTTTTACTTGTTCATTTGTTAGAGTTTGATAAATCTTAGGTAATTTTTTGGGTAGAATAATTTTATTTTTCTTCTCTTTATGGTCATACAAAACAAAAATTTCTTCTATGTTATATTGTTTACTTTCTTCTAAAGAAGCCTTTAAAGCATTTAATTCTTCTTTCATAAACTAACCTACCTTTTGACATTTTGGACAATAATACGTACTTCTACCATTTATTTTACTTCTTTTAATAGGTGTTTGGCAATGTAAACAAGGCAAATCTTCTCTTTTATGCACTTTAAGTTCTTGTTGAAATCTTCCTGTTACCCCTAAGCTAGATGTATAACTTTTAATCGTGGTACCACCTAAAGTAATAGCTTTTTCTATAATTTCTTTACTCATCACTACAATATTTTCAGCTTCGTTTTTGGTAATTTCACAACCCTTTTTAAAAGGATTTATTTTTGATGCAAATAAAACTTCGTTTGCGTAAATATTTCCAAGACCACTAATAATGGTTTGGTCTAGTAAAAGCGTTTTAATCGGTATTTGTTTCTTCTTGAATTTTTCTAGTAAATAATTACTCGTAAGCCCCTCTTCTCCCGGTTCAAAACCTTGCTTTTGAATTTGCACGTTTTTCTTTAATTCTTCCTTTTTAATGAGTTCCATACGCCCAAATTTTCTTGTATCGTGATATCGTAAATCGGTATTATCCGAAAAAGTAATAATGATATGTTCGTGCTTCTCTTTTTTTTCTTGACTATTTTTTAAGAAAAACTTTCCTTCCATTCGTAAATGACTTAATAAATAATGTTCGTTTAATTCAAAAATAAGCCATTTCCCTCTACGATCTATATCATTAAAACAATTTCCTTTTAAGATCGTTTTAAATTCTTCCACATCACTTAAAAGCATTTTTGAGTACAAGACCTCTACTTTTTTTATTTCTTTATTTAAAATTTGTTTTTTTAAAGTACGTCTTACGGTTTCTACTTCTGCAATTTCTGGCATAGACTTATTTTCCTTCTAAGTATTCTTCTAAAGTTAAGCTATTTTCCATTATGTAGCGAGCAAGGGTAACATTACCAACATAACGAAAATGCCAAGGTTCAAACCCATATCCAGTAATCTCTTCTTTACCTTCCGGATAACGTAAAATAAAGCCAAATTTTGCACAATTTTCTTTTAAAAAGGCATAACAATCTTCTAAATCGGGATGGAATTCATTTATCCAAACACCGTCTTTTTTCATACAAATATCTAAAGCAAGACCGGTATGGTGTTCAGAATAGCCCGGAACCGCAACAAAACGTTTGGTATGCTCTAGACCGTGATTTTCTACACAAGAGTCCCATTCTTTTTGTTGAGCAGCAACAGAACGATAAGCACTTTCTATATCAATATAGTAACCATTTTTTCTTGCATAACTTTTAAATTCTTCCCAAGCAAGATACGCTTCATAGTCCATATTTGGGTTTGATGTATCGTATTCAGAAGTATAATTCACAATTTCTTTATTTTCTTCTTCTAACTTATGCGTTTTATTAACAAGAAGTTGGTACGGTTTTTTAGCGTGGCGAATGAAAGCATCAAAAAGGGTACTTTCCTCTTCAATTTCCGGATGAAATTGCACTCCTAAAATAAATGTATTGGGATTGTTATAGGCAATAGCTTCTATCACCCCATCTTCACTTGTTGCTAGAACATTAAGACATGCCGGAACACGATTGATAGCAAAACTATGAAGACTCACCACATTTAATTCTTCCGTTTTATAAATTTGATACAACAAACTATCCTTTTCGATATGAATCTTATGACGTGCAGCATCAATGCTTTCTTTATCACTTGTGACATAATTTCTATGTCCACTATTCTCTTCTAGTTTTTTTAAATAAGGTTTTTCTTCTTTATTTTGTTCATAAATTTCTTCATAACTTTTCGAAGGATCTTGTTCTTTATCTTCTAAAATGTTTAAAAACGTTGCAATAGTTTGAGCCCCTAAACAGATACCAAGTACTGGTTTATTGTTTTTTAGAGCATCCTCTAACAAATAGGCATACTCTTTTAACATTTTTTGCCCTCCGGGCCATAGATATCCATCACAAATAGACGTATAATCGATATTTTCATCTAAAATACCAATAGGTATTCCTCCACTTTTTTTAATTTTTTCAGCATACATACGTATAAATCTTGCTTGATTTTCATACGGATTGTTTTCCTCTTCACTTGTAAAATGAAGTGTTGGGATAATTCCAATTACGGGTTTTATTTTCATATTCTTTATTCCTTTCCTTTATTTTGTTTCATACCAATCTTTACCATAATCACTACTTACTTTTAGTGGTACCGATAAAGAGATGGCATTCGTCATTTTCTCTGTAACAATTTTAGTTACTAGTTCTTTTTCACTTTCTAACAAATCAATAATTAATTCATCGTGCACTTGAATCACTAACTTACTTTTTATATTTTGATGTTTAAATTCATCATAGATTTCAATCATTGCTTTTTTAATAATATCTGCACTTGTTCCTTGAATTGGTGTATTAAGAGCAATACGTTCTCCGGCTTGACGAACCATATATTGCCCTGAATTTAATTCATCAATCACACGTTTTCTTTTAAACATGGTTCTTACACTACCCGTTTGATAGGCTTCTTTAATGATGTTATCCATATATTCTTTTACACCTGGATAGAACTCATAATATTTTTCAATAAATTGTTTTGCTTCTTTTTGACTAATTTCTAAGTTTTCTCCTAGACCAAAACCACTTATACCATAGACAATTCCAAAAATAACGGCTTTTGCTGTAGAACGCATTTTTTTAGTAACAGCCATTTCGGGAACGCCATAAATGTCAGAGGCAACTTTCGTATGAATATCTGCATCGTGGTTAAATGCATCAATTAGTTCCTTGCATCCCGAAATATGTGCAAGAATACGAAGTTCAATTTGGGAATAATCCGCACTTAAAAAGCAGTCATTCGTTGGAAGAAAAGCTTTTCTTATCTTTCTTCCTCCCTCATCTTTAATTGGAATATTTTGAATATTCGGTTCTACCGAAGAAAGTCTTCCCGTACGGGTTAGAGTTTGTTTAAAAATGGTATGGACTTTGCCATCTTCATGAATATAATTTTCTAATCCTTCTACATACGTAGAATAAATTTTGGTAATGTTTCGGTATTCCAATACTTTTTCAATCACGGGATGGGTTCCTAATAGTTTATGCATGACTTTTACGTCTGTTTTATACCCTTTTTGGGTTTTAACACCACCTGGTAAACCGAGTTTAAGAAATAAGATTTCTCCAAGTTGTTTGGTACTTGCAATATTAAATTGTTCCCCTACTAAGTTATAGATTTCATTGGATACTAAATCAATTTTTACTTTTAACTCACTTGCCATTTCATCTAGTATGGCCTTATCAACACGTACTCCAGTAAGTTCCATATCAGCAAGAACATGTACCAAAGGCATTTCAATATCCGTAAATAAAGAATACATTTCTTCTCTTTTTAAATCACTTACAAATTTATCGTGGCTATCCAAAATATATTTGCTTTTAAAATTCATATCTTGTTTGACTTTTTCAAGTTCATATTTTCCTTTTTCAATCGTTTCTTCGTAAAGTTCAACGTCAATGCCTTTTGGTTTCATTAAATACGCAATATCATCTTTAATAGAATAGTTTAATAAATAGGAAGAAAGCATTAAATCATATTCCGTTTTAGGACATTCTAAACCAATCTTTTTTAAAGCAACAATATTCTTTTTTAAATCAAAGGTATATAAAGTTTTCTCTTCTAACAAAGGAAGCACTTCTGGTATGAATTCTTTTTTTACCAAATAGGTTTTCTTTTTATCACTAACAGACATTCCTAAAATTTGCCCAATATGATAGTTTTCTTTATCAAGTTCGATATAGTAAGAAACCGGATTTTCGAGTTGTAAATCACCTACATTTTCAAGCGTTACAAAAGAATCCATATTGACTGTTTTTTCTTGCTTGTTCATTTTCTTTAATAGAGAATAAAATTCTAATTCTTCATACAAAGAGTAAAGAGAAGCACTTTCTAATCGTTCATATTTCAAATCTTCTAAAGAAGTAATGTCTAATGGAACTTCTTTATAAATCGTTGCAATTTCTTTACTAATAAAAGCCATTTCTTTATCGGTAATTAATTTTTCTTGTGTTTTGCCTTTTATTTCATCAATATGGTCATAAATTCCTTCAATCGTTTTATAAGTGGAAAGTAAATTTAAAGCCGTTTTTTCACCAATTCCTTTGACACCTGGAATATTATCAGAAGCATCTCCTGCTAAGGCTTTTAAATCAATCACGTTAATTGGTTCTATATGGTATTCTTCATAAAAAGAAGTTGGATTATAACGAATATGTCCCTTTTGTTTTAAAAGTTTCACCTCGACTTGTTCATTCATTAATTGCAGTAAATCTTTATCACTCGAAACAATCGTTGCATTAAAATCATCATCTTCTAATACTTTTTTGGATAGAGTACCAATAATATCATCGGCTTCATAAGGTGCAAGTTCAAAATAACGAATTCCCATTGCCTCTAATATTTTTCTAGCATACGGAAATTGCTTTACTAAATCTTCCGGGGTTTCTTTTCTTCCGTCTTTATAAAAAGCATACTTAGTTGCTCGAAAGTTTTTCCCAATATCAAAAGCAACCGCAATGTATTTCGGATCTTCTTCCTCAATGATTTTCTCCATCATACTCACAAAACCATAAAGGGCATTTGTAGGAAATCCTTTGCTATTACGCATGATTGTTCCTGAATAGGCTGTTGCATAATAACTTCTAAACAATAAATTATTTCCATCTACTAATATTAACTTCTTCATACATCCTCCATAGATCACTATATAAAATATTATAACATAGATGGTTTTATTTTTTAATAATTACTAGTAGCAAAAAAAAGAAAATGATTTCTCACTTTCTTTTGTATAAAACCATATCTTGTAATTCAGATCTTTCTGGAACGTGTTCTATAGTTGTCTTTGTAAATCCAAAATTTTCAAATTGTTGCATAACCATTTCCCAATACATAGAATCTTCTTCATAGAAATACCAATGAATAAAACCACCTTGTAAAATTCCATTTTGCGTTAGATTTGATTCTAATTTTTTTAATAGTTCAAAATAAAAAGTATCTTTACAATAGTTGTGTAAATTGCCTAAATACATAAAATCATATTGATTCTTACATATATAAGGAAGTAAATTAGCAAAATCTTCTACATAATAGGTTAAATAAATCGTTTTTAATTTATGTTGTAGTTGTAAGTAGTTTTCTTTTGTTAAAAAGGAATTGGAAGGAATGGTCACTTTTTTTAATAGTTCAATATCTTTTTCATCAAACTTACCACTATAGAATAAATTCGAAAAATTATCGTTTTTAAAATTCGTATATAAAGATTCCCAATATTGAAAAGAATCTGTCGGTAGTTCATTTTTTAATTTTTCATAATAAAATTTACTTAAATATTTGTCTTCATCCGCACTATAAAAGTAATCCAAATACTCTTCATACGTAAGAGATAAAAGAGCAGCAATTTTTAAAAACATAAAATGGACGTTTAATGTATTAATATCAAACACAGTAATGTTTTGATAACCAAAAAAAATGGCATTGAACATAGGATCCGTAGAACCTATTAAACCTAGATAATTTGTACCATTTGTTTTTAGTTTTTGAAATAAAGCTTTATGGTTTAAATCCGCAAGATTGTAGATTTTTGAATGGTTCTTAAATTCAACTTCTGGATTTTCTGCTTCCATTAAGTGCACAGAGGCTTTTACATCTTCTTTCCAATTTATATTTTTCATTTTAACCCTTCTTTTTCGAATATAGGCCTAATTTTAGCATATAGTTTTTTTGAAGTCAAATAAATTTTTGTAAGAAAAAAGAAGAATTAATTTTCTTCTTTCAAAAGATTTACTTCTTCTAGAGATAAACCGGTTGCTTCTACTATTTCTT
>CANROY010000013.1 GCA_947632355.1 uncultured Bacilli bacterium | reverse complement strand
CAATGATATAGTATTCTTGAGTAGTGAATTGACAGTAGGAGACATACCAAACGCAAATTATGTTGATTTATATGCAATTGGAGCAGAAACTCAGTATAATCGAAGAATACTTGGAGATGCTACTGGGGAAATGGGGCCATTTAAACAAATGACTTATGGTAACCAAAATAGAACAATAGGTTCTTGGTATGGTGATGAGGCAAAGTTTGTTAACTCTGCTTACCCTTGGTTCATTCGTGGTGGCTCTTACCACTTCGGTACTGGTGCTGGAGTCTTTGGTTTCAATCACAACACAGGTGTCGTCAACACCAACATTGGCTTTCGCCTTGTCTTAACACCTTAATTATTTATATGTTAAAAAAGTAGAAAAAATTTTTTACTACTTTTTTTTCATTTATTTAATAAAATGTATTGAGGACTTTTTATGAAAAATAAAATTGATTATAAATTATTTATTGCCGTGATTGCTATTGCACTTTTTGGAATTATTATGATATATTCTGCTAGTTCCATATGGGCTGAATATAAATTTCAAGATCCATTTAAGTTTATCAAAGCACAAGGTTTCTTTTTTATACTTGGTATTTTTCTTATGCTGTTTTTATCCAAAGTCGATTACCAACTTTATTATAAAAAAGCAAATGTCATTTTATTTGGTTGTTTTCTTTTACTTCTTTTAGTTTTAATACCGGGAATTGGTACGATTCGTAATGGTAGTCGTAGTTGGTTTGGTATTGGTGGATTTGGTATTCAACCAAGTGAATTTGCTAAAGTTGGTTTAATTATATATGTTGCCAAGTATTTAGCGAATAACAAAAAAAATATGCGTGATATAAAATCAGGTGTCCTTCCTATTCTTTGCGTCATTTTTGCCTTTTTTGCACTTATTATGTTAGAACCGGATTTTGGTACCGCAATGGTGATTGTTTTAACTTTAGTTGTTATGATTTTTACTTCTGGTGTTAAAATATCTTTTTTTGTAAGAATAGGAATTGTTGGTTTAATTGGAATAGTGGCATTAATTATTGTAGCACCTTACCGTATGGCTAGAATTGTTTCCTTTTTAAACCCTTGGACTGATCCACTCGGAAGTGGATTTCAAATCATACAAAGTTTGTATGCAATAGGACCAGGTGGATTACTTGGTCAAGGGTTTATGAATTCAAGACAAAAACATTTTTATTTACCAGAACCACAAACGGATTTTATTTTTTCAATTATAAGTGAAGAATTTGGTTTTTTAGGGGTATTAATCGTTACAAGTATTTTCTTCTTTATCTTTTATCGAGCCCTTACGATTTCTTTAAAACAAAGTGATTTATTTGCGAAATACCTTTCTTTTGGTTTATCTTTTGGAATCATTATTCAAGCCTTATTAAATCTTTGTGTAGTGGTTGGAATTATTCCTGTAACAGGAGTTACACTTCCGTTTTTAAGTTATGGTGGTTCTTCTTTGTTAGTTAGTATGGCAAGTATTGGTATTCTTTTAAATATTAGTAGGCATAATTATCAAAATGAATAGACTTGTACATTTTTAAATTTTTGTTATAATAGCCATTAAAAAGAAGGGTTATTATGGAGTATAGAGAGCAATTATCTTTTTCAAAAGAATTACCTTTTGGTATTGAAATAGAAGTATGTAATAAAAATATAAAAGATATGAATTATTTAAAGAATGAAAAGAATATTCGATTACAAAAGGATGGTTTTGTTTTTGAAAGTAAGAAAAATGCTATTTGGAAGTATGAACACGAAAATACAAATGAATTAGAACAAGATTTAGGTTTAGAAGTGATTTCTCCTATATTACATAATGCTAAAATAGATTTAATCAATTTAAAAATAGTTTTACAATTTTTACAAAAAATAAATGCGGAAGTAAATGAAATTTGTGGTATTCATATTCATATGGGTGCTGAAGTATTTCAAAAAGAAATGCAAAAATTATATAACTTCTTTCTCTTTTATCTTTATTATGAACCAGTATTTTATAAATTTAGTGCGATGGGTAATTTTGGACATATCAGAGAATACGCTTATTCGTATGCAAGTCCTGTTGTTTTACAAATGAAAAATGGAATCTCTATTGAAGCTTTAAAAAATTATATAAAAGAAAATAGTAGTTCTATACATAAAGAAAATGCTCTACATTTTAAAGATTTTTCTCTTTTTGATATTACTTCTTCTTTTGAATTGCGTATTTTTAATGGAACATTAAATGAATGCATAATAGAAAATTATATCAATATGACGCTTTCTAGTTTGGAATATGCACTTTCTACTTCTTTTTCTCAAGAAGAATATCAAACACGCTGTTTACAAATACTAAAAGTAAGAAGAGAATGGCTTTCTTTTAAACCATTTTTAGAAAATGCGGATTCTTTAGTAGATGAATTTGTAAATACGATTTTTAATAATACTTTAGATAAAGATTCTTTTTACGAACAATATAAAGGATTACATTTATAATTCGACAAAAAATTTAACTCTTTTCTGTTAGTATAGCAACTTTAAGAAGGGAGTTTTATTATGTTTTAATGAAGAAAAAAATTCTAAGGTCATAAACTGGGACCTTAGCCAAGGAACTTCAAGGTTCCATTTTGGAACCTTGAAAAAACTAATAAGTTTTTGGTCGAAAATTTCGATCTCAAGTGTAAGAAACGGTATATAAATTGCAATAAAAGTAAACTTGAAGTTTCATTTTGGAACTTCAAGTTGAAATATGTGATGGAATTAGAAAATACTTTTTAACAGAAGTATAAAAAGATTCAAGGTCGCAAATTGCGACCTTGAAATAACAAATGAATTTTTGGTCGAAATTTTCGACCATAAAAATAGAAAGAGGTAATATGTTATGAACGAAATAACAAAAGAAAAAGTGGAAGTAGAAAGCTTAATTTATGAAATAAGGGGAAAGCAAGTAATGCTCGATAGTGATTTAGCTAGACTTTATCAAGTAGAAACCAAAAGAATTAATGAAGCAGTTAAAAATAATATGAAAAAATTTCCTGAAAGATTTTCTTGGATTTTAAATGATATAGAAGAACAAAACTTGAGGTCGAAAATTTCGACCTCAAGTTTGAAACAATATGGTGGAAGAAGATATAACAGTAGAGTTTTTACTGAACAAGGCGTTGCTATGCTTGCAACAATATTAAAATCAAAAATTGCAACAGAAGTCAGTATAAGAATAATGGATGCATTTGTTGCAATGAAAAAATATATTAGTACGAATTTAATAGAACAAAAATATTATAAAAATTTGATTTTAAATCATGATAGTAGAATTAATTTATTAGAAGAATCATTTTCCAAATTAGAAGAAAAGAAGAAAACGAATGAAATTTATTTTAATGGTCAAATCTATGATGCTTATTCAAAAGTAGTGGATATTTTTAAAAGTGCTAAAAAAGAACTTGTCATAATAGATGGTTATGCGGATAAAACGATACTCGATTATATAAAAGAATTAAGTGTAGAAGTAACGTTAATTGTAAAAGAAAACAGTTTACTACACGAACTTGATATCGAAAAGTATAATTTACAATATCATAATCTAAAAGTAATTTATGATAATACATTCCATGACCGTTATTTTATACTAGATAAAGAAATTATCTACCATTGTGGAACTTCTTTAAATCATATTGGAGAAAAAACTTTTTCTATCAATTTACTAGAAGATGAGATTGTAAAAAAATTATTGTTAGAGAAAATAAAAAGTAATCTTGATTCGATTACTTAATTAATGCTCTTACGGCTATTTTTCGACTTTCTTCTGTAATGTTTGGTTTCATACCATTACCGTTTTCTCTCGCCATCATTCTATAAAACATCATAAAAGAAGAATTTTCGATTTGTTTATCAATATCTTCGATATTTTTTTGATTAAAATTAGTATAGATATCGAATAAATTTAATAAGTCTGTTGTTGATTTGTCTTTCAAAAAACATCTTACTCGTTCTTGAAAAGAAGGGATTTTTTCTATTTCTAATTGGAATGTTCCATAGTTCATAGCATTTTTAAGAAAGAATAGAAATTCATCGATTGTTAAATTTATACCCTTTTCTTGTTCTATAATTCCTTTAATTTCTAATAATTGACTTGCCAAATTTTCTTCTAATTCAATTTTATGATTTTCTTCATTATCTGCTAAGTAGGATAATGTTGCTTTTGTTTTTTGATTAACATCTTCCATTTTTGTATTCATTGTTATTTTCATACTAAAATCCTCCCATAAATTTATTATATAAACTTTTCCTAAAGAATGCAAGTTTGACAATTTCCATTCTATTTTACTAATAAGTTTCCTAAAAATATAGTATAATGGTATCAGGGTGATGCTATGAACATAATTGTAACTGCTGGAGGAAGTGGAGGACATATTTATCCTGCACTTGCAATCATCGATGAATTTAAACGTCACGAAAAAAATTTAAACGTTTTGTATATAGGAACCCATAATCGTATGGAAAAAGATATTGTACCTCAAAAAAACATTCCTTATGAATCCATAGAAATTTATGGTTTTACCAAAAATATAAAACGAGATTTTAAAAATATATTTTTAATTCATAAAGCTGAAAAAAAATGTAAGCAAATGATGAAAGATTTTAAACCCGATATTGTAATAGGGGTAGGAGGTTACGTAACGTATCCCGTTTTAAAGACTGCCAAAAAAATGGGAATCAAAACTTTTATTCACGAACAAAATAGCCGTCCTGGAAAAGTAAATTATTTAGTGAGTCGCTATGCTGATTTAGTTGGTGTAACGTTTAAAAGTTCTATTCCTTATTTTAAAAAAGCCAAAAAAGTTATTTATACCGGGCATCCTTCTTTAGATGGAGCATTGGTTGCTAAAAAAGAAGACAAAACTAAATTTGGATTCAGTCCCGATAAAAAACTTGTCTTATACGTAGCAGGAAGTTTAGGAAGTTCTTCTTTAAATCAAAAAATGCTTGAATTTTTAAATAGTGATTTACACGACGCTTATGAAATTTTATATGTGGTCGGAAGCAATGTAAATAGCGAAGAATTTCAAAAGAAAGTGCATAGTAAAGGCAAAATCAAATTTATTCCTTACTGCGATAATTTACCGGGAATGATAAGAGAAAGCGATGTTGTTATTTCAAGAGCAGGAGCAGGAACATTATTTGAAATTATGGGACTTCTAAAACCAAGTATTATTATACCAAGTCCGAATGTTGCGAATAGCCATCAATATTATAATGCTAAAGAACTTTTAGAAAAAGGCGCGATTGAAATGATTGAAGAAAGTACCTTAACCAAAGAAGTGTTAGCAGAAAAAATTAGTACGTTATTAAATAGTTCCGAAAAGATAGAAGAATTAAAGAAAAATATGTTAGAATATAAAGAAGGTAATCCTAGTTTAACCATATACGAAAACATTAAAACATTATTGAAATAGGTGGTGATAGTATGAAGAAACAGCAAAAAAGAAAAGTAAAACGTCATATTAAATGGAAAGCATTTTTTCTTTTGTTCGTCGTTTTGTTTTTCATTGGTTATTTCTTCTACTGTTTCATCAATCTACCTATTAAACACGTTTTGATTACGGGTAATACTTTAATTAAAGACTATGAAATTATGGAAGCCACTGGTTTAAAAGAATATCCAAAATTAATGAAGTACAGTAGTCATACTATAGAGAAAAAAATAGAGAATATGGATTTAGTGAATAAAGTAAAGGTGAAAAAAAATATTTTTGGAAAAGTTACCATTACGATTGATGAAGCAAGAGTACTTTTTTATAATCGTAATACAGAAGCGTATGTTCTATCGAATGGAAAAGAAACCACAAATGGTGAGTTTACAGGAATTCCGTTCTTAATCAATTATGTACAAAGTGATGTTTATACAAGCTTGATTACCGAACTTACCAAAGTAAAACCAGAAATTCTTTCTTTAGTAAGTGAAATCCAATATGATACCAATCGCTTTTTACTTCGTATGAACGATGGAAGTATTGTATTTATTGATCTATTACATATGGAAGCGTTAAACAATTACAAAGAGTATTATTCGGTGAAGACAAACCAAAAATATTTATTTTTAGATACAGAATTTAATTTCCGTTGGAGTCCTTATCCTGATCGTTAAGGACTTGTTTTTTTCTTTAAAAATTGATATGGTATAAAAGATTTAGAAAGTGTGTTGATATGAAAATAGATTACAATCGTTTGATGGAGGAAGAAGTAGGAAAGTGGCAAGAGAAAAAAACAATTCTTTTGCATAGTTGTTGTGGACCTTGTTCAACCGCTGTAATAGAACGTCTTAAAGATTTTTTTGACATTACGATTCTTTACTATAATCCCAATATTGAACCATTAGAAGAATATGAAAAACGAAAACAAGAGCAAATTCGTTATCTAAAAGAGTGTGGGGATCCCATTTCCTTCATGGATTGTGATTATGACCATGAAAGTTTTTTGAAGATAGCAAAAGGTTTAGAGCAAGAAAAAGAAGGAGGGGCTAGGTGCCATAAATGCTATTATTTGCGTTTAGAGCATACCGCTCGTCTTGCACAAGAACATCATTTTGATTATTTTGGTACAACCCTAACGGTGAGTCCTTATAAAGATGCTGGGGTGATTAATAAAATAGGATTAAATTTAGAACAAGTCATGAATGCAAATAAAAAAGATGAAGAAAAAATAATATTCTTAGTTTCCGATTTTAAGAAAAAGGATGGGTATAAAAGAAGCATTGAAATCAGTAAAGAATATGGGTTGTATCGCCAAGAGTATTGTGGTTGTTTATATGGAAAGGAAAATCAAAATGAATAAAAGTGAGAAAATACGTGTTATTAAATTAAGAAATAGAATCTATAATAGTGAAGAAAATCGTGAGGTTCTTTTAAAAGAATTGTATGCTATTTTACCAAAAGAAGGAGAAAACGAAGTTTTAGTCACCAATGCCATTGCTCGTCTTTATTATGAAGAAAAAGAATATGGGAAAGCCAAAACATATTACAAACGTGCTTTAAAAAAGGTGAAAAATCTTTCAAGTTTACTCGGTTTATGTAAAATTTCTATTTATGAACAAGATATGCCAAAAGCTTTAGAATACTTACAACTTTATAAGGTAGAATGTGAAGAGGAAAACGTTTTTTTTGATACGGCAATAATGGAAAGTTTGTTAAAACATTTTCTTTTTAATGAACCTATAAAAATTTCTAATCCACTTTTTTATTTTAATATTCCTTTACAAAATGTTTATGAACCATTTCATATGTTGATGGATTGTTTAAATGAAAAAAGATATGAAGAAGCCAAAAGCATTCTTTCTAAATTAGAAGAACAAAAAGAAAAGAAGAAAGTATACGTTGATTTTTCTTTGCTAAAGTTTATGATTCTTTTTGCTCAAAAAAAGGATAGAAATTATTTTTATACAAAATTAGAAAGTGCATTAGAAAAAAAGGATTACGAAAGTATTTTATATGCTTTAAAAGAAATTGTACCTTTTTCTTTACAAAAAAGAGAAACCGTTTTCTATGCTCTTTTTGTCCTTGCAAAAAATGGGTATGGGAAAGAGGTATTAGAACTTTTAAAACAAATTAAGTTGATCACGAAAGTAGAAATAGAATTTATTAAAGTAATTGAAAATGCCATTGTAAATCAAAAAAAGAGTTCCTTATTAACAGAAGAACAACAAATATATTCTAAAGAAGCCCAAAAACAAGGACGATTTGCTTTAGTAAAACAAGATTTTAAAAAAGCATTAGCAATTTACGAAGATGCTTTTAAAAATACAAAAGAACCTCTTTACTTGTATTATATAGGAAAAACGTATTATAAACTTAATGATTTAAAAAATGCTGAAAAGTATTTAAATGCGTATCAAAAAGTAGGGGAAGAAAAATTAAGCAAAGCAAATTTGTATTTATTTCATATTTATAAAATTACTGGAAAGAGGAAAGAAATGACAAGATGTGCTGACAATATTTCTTTTTTTAATCGTTATTTTAAAGAAGATTGGATAGTGGAAATAAAAAAAGACCAAGAAGAAAATGTTTTTACGAAAAAAAAGAAGAATATAGAAGAATGAGATTGACTAAAAATAGAGAAAATGTTATAGTATGTTTTGCTTTTTCAAAAAAAGGAGGAATCTATATGTCATTAGAGGAAATGAGTCAAGAAGAATTAATTGAATACAAAAATACACTGTTTTGGGAAAAAAATAAAATAATGTATCAATTACAATCAAAAATTAAAGAAGAGGGGTTTACTCTTAACGAGTTACAAGATAACTATCGTAATGCTATCTTAAATACGATCGAAGAACTACAAAATCGTATTGAAATTTATTATAGTAATAAAGTAATATTTACTTCTTTTAAGTTTAAAAAAATAAAAATAGAACGCTTACAATTTTTAATGAAAGTGACTTCTATGTATGCACTTTATAATTATTTGTTTGCAAATGACATGGATAAATATCTTTTTGATCTAAAAAACTATACATTTCAAGATCAAGAAGAAACCATTGAAAAACGTAACTATGATTTAGAATTATATGATGCATTAGAAAGTAAAATTCCTGGTGTTATGGATGCTTACTTTGATGCTAAAGTTGCCTATTGTAAGGCTTTACCGGAATTAAGAAAAAGAAAAAAAGAACTTGAAAAGAATCCAATTACTGCGGAAGATGAAATTCATATGAAACAAAAACTAAATCTAATTGAGATGCAAGTGTCATCTATTGAACGCGTTTTAAAAAAGAAAGAAATGGAACTTCAATTGTAGGAATATCCTACTTTTTTTGTAATCTTTTGTCGAACCTAAAGTATTTTTTCTTTTCTTTTGGTATGCTACTATTAGGTGAAGATAAATGGATACATATTTTAAAAATGAAACCCTTTATGTAAATGTAGTACTAGATATTACGTTCGATACGATTGCTATGTTAGAAAAAAGAATCTTTCGTTTAATTGATGATTATGGTATCTCTAAAATCGTTATTCATATACTTGGAAAGAGCAATCAAGAACTTTTAACTTCTTTTAAAAGAAACTATTACCATTCCTTTAAAGGGTATCTAACAATTCTATAAAAAAAGAACATTATTTTTCTTTATGCAAAGAAAGAATGTTCTTACCCATTTGTTTTTCATTTAAAACATGCATTAAACTAAAAGATACCTCGGTTGCTATTTCGTTAATCGTTGCAAGGTCTAAACTATTCTTATTTAGTTCTTCTTCTGTTTTTCCAAAACTACCACATAATTTTAAAGTCGCATTGCCAACGGTTAAATCTTTGGTTTCAAAGGGTTTATTTTCGTAGTAGAGATTTCCTACTACTTTTTTTGTATCACTTAAAGAATTCATAACAACTAGTACAAAAGCATTGGGATGGTGTTTATCAATTTGAAAGTTTAAAGGGGAGATGAAACGCTTTTCAATTAATAATGGATTTTCTTCATCTCCATAGACAGGAAAGTTATTGGTTTTTAAGACCGTACTTACTTTAGTCGCAAAGGAAAGAAATGGACTATAAGTTTCATTGTATTTGCCTAAACATAGAATCAAGATTTCTTCATAATCTTTGGCATCCTTTAAAATTTGTTCTTCTAGTCTTTCTAATTTCACTTTCTTGTCATCCGTGTAACAATCTTTCATGTTAAAACACCTCCACTTCCAAAAATAGATTTTAACACAAAATGGTGTTTTTGACCATTTTTTTAGCATTTTTCTCCTTCTTTTTTATATATTATAGTAAAAATGCTTGTAAGTTTTCTATTATTTTGCTAAAATACTAATGGCTAAAAAGTTAGCAAATAGACATGCTTAAGGGATTACATTTATCGAGTGCCGAAGAGGTGATGAATGTAAGATGATCTTGGCAGATGTTAGAACGAAGGAGGAATTTTTTATGGCCGTTGTTTCTATGAGTTATTTATTAGAAGCAGGAGTTCATTTTGGACATCAAACCAAAAGATGGAATCCAAAAATGAAACCGTATATTTTTGCAGCAAGAGATGAAATACACATCATTGATTTACAAAAAACAGTTGAAAAATTAGAGGAGGCATATGCTGCTATTAAAGCAATTGCTGATAATGGAGGTACTTTCTTATTTGTTGGAACCAAAAAACAAGCAAGTGAAGTATGTAAAGAAGAAGCAATTCGTAGTAACAGTTACTATGTAACCGAAAGATGGTTAGGAGGAACTCTTACCAACTTTAGAACCATCAGAAGAAGAGTAAAACGTCTTGAAGAAATTGAACAAATGGAAAGTAATGGAGTATTTGATGTTTTACCAAAAAAGGAAGTAATTGGACTTCGTAAAGAATATGAAAAATTAAATCGTGTTTTAAGTGGTATTCGTGAAATGAATAAATTACCCCAAGCGATTATTATTGTAGATCCGAAAAAGGAAATCAATGCCATTCGTGAAGCAAGAAAATTAAATATTCCGGTATTTGGTATTGTGGATACGAATTGTGATCCGGATGATGTTGATTATTGTGTACCTGCCAATGACGATGCCGTTCGTGCTGTTAAAGTCGTAATTGGTGTACTTAATAATGCCATTTGTGAATCTCGTAATTTAGAAATGGTGGATTATGTTACAGAAGAAGATAAAAATAAAGATACAAAAGAAGTAACAATGGCTTCTGTTGTAGAAGAAATTAAACCAAAAAAAGAAGTAGAAGAACCTAAAGAAGAAAAACCAGTTGAAAAAGTAAAAGAAAAAGTAGTAGAAAAAGCAGAAGTAAAAAAAGAAAAACCTGCTAAAAAGGAAGAAAAGAAAGATTATAGTAAAATGACTTTAGCAGAATTAAAATCTATTGCCAAAGAACAAGGTATAAAAGGTTATTCTACGATGAAAAAAGATGAATTAATTCGTAATTTAAAATAGAAGAAAGGGAGAAAAGTTTATGGAAGTTACTGCAAGTTTAGTAAAAGATTTGCGTGAAAAAAGTGGTGCAGGTATGATGGATTGCAAGAAGGCTTTGTCTGAATGCAATGGTGATATCGACGCTGCTATGGATTATTTAAGAGAAAAAGGTATTGCCAAAGCCGAAAAAAAAGGTAGTCGTATTGCTGCTGAAGGTTTAGCAAATATCTATGTAAATGGGAATAAAGCCGTTATCTTAGAAGTAAATTCAGAAACCGATTTTGTTAGTAAAAATGAAGAGTTTACTTCAATGATTGATGAAATTGGTAATGCTATATTAAATAGTGATGCTACCACTTTAGAAGATGCTTTAAATGTATCTGTAAGTGAAGGAACCATCAACGATTTAATCGTTGCTAAAACGGCCAAAATTGGAGAAAAATTATCTCTAAGAAGAATGGAAGTTGTCGAAAAAAGCGATGACGAAGTCTTTGGCTCTTACTTACATATGGGTGGTAAAATTGCTGTTCTTACTGTACTTAAAGGAGCAAATAGCGAAGTAGCAAAAGAAGTTGCCATGCAATCTGCTGCTATGAAACCAAGTTATGTATTTATAAGTGATGTTCCTGAAGATGTATTAAATCGTGAACGTGAAATACTAAAAGAACAATCTATAAATGAAGGAAAACCTGCTGATATCGCAGAAAAAATGGTAGAGGGTAGAATTAAAAAATTCTATAAAGAAGTATGTTTAGCAGAACAAGCCTTCATTAAAGATGGAGATATAAGTGTTAATACCTACGTAACTAATAATGGTGGAGAAATTATAAAAATGGTTCGTTATGAAGTTGGTGAAGGAATGGAAAAAAGAAACGAAAACTTTGCTGAAGAAGTTATGAACCAAGTAAAAGGAAACTAGGAGACTTTAAATTAGTCTCTTTTTTTGTTATACTAAAAAAGGGATGTATTATGTCTATTTATGAAGCATTAAATGAATTAATGGAATATATAGAAAGTCATTTAGAACAAGAGATTACAGATAAAAAAATGGCTAGTATTTTAGGTGTAAATGTTCATACCATGCAAAGTTTGTTCCCTTTAATTACAGGGATAGGTTTGAAGGAATATATTCGTAATCGTAAATTAACAAAAGCCGTAAAAGATTTGCAACAAGGCTGTACGATTTTAGAGGTTTCTTTAAAATACGGCTATACTTCTGCAGTGGCTTTTTCAAGAGCTTTTACAAAAACGTTTGGAATAAAACCTAAAGATGTAAAAAAGAATTTAAATACTATTAGAACATTTCCAATTTTACAATTTGATGCCAATGGGTTATTTGATTTATCTTATCGTAAGGAAAAAAGAAAAGCTTTTACTTTATATGGAGTAAAAAAAGAAACGAATTCCTATGATATTGCTTTGGATGCTCCGAATTTTTTTAAAGAAACGGAACAAAAATATCTTTCTATTTATGGACCTATAAAATATGGTATGGTGCTTTATGAAAATAGAGGCACAACCGGAAAATTAGAATATTGGTGCATGTATAAGGAAGAACATGAAGGACTATTAAAGTTTTCTTTTCCTAGTGTGACGTGGTTAATCTTTAAATTAAATAATCGCGAATCCCAAAATATTCAAAATTTATCTGATAAATTTTATACAACGTTTTTAGAAAAACACACATGTAAGATTTTAGATTTGCCTGAGTTAGAAGTTTATTATGAGGATGGAACAATGGAATTTATGGTACCTATTGAAAACTGATAATTTTTGTTCATAAATAATCAGTTTTTTTTATGGGTTTTATGTTACCTTTAAATAGGAGGCAATCGTAATGAATAAGGAAATTTTAGATTTTTATAAAAAAACAAGTCCTTATACAGATTTAGGTTACTATAAAGATTTTGCTATAAAATTACCTAAGGATATAAAAGAGTTATGTTTATTGCAAAGAAGTCAAATTATTCATCCATTTGACTTATGTGATGAAGAAATGAGAAATGATGCGAATTCTTTTTATGGGGATATGACTAAAGTTAGCAAAACAAGTTTAAACTTTGAAAATGATTTATTTCCTACAGCGCAATCAATGTTAGCAGAACTCTTAAGAAGAAATGGAAATTATTCTAAAGATAGAAAAATAGAAGATAAAATTCATGTCTGTTGCAGGGAACAAGCCATTTTACTTGCAAGTATTCTAAAAGCAAAAGGATTTTCGGCACGTGTTCGTAGTGGATTTGCACCTTACTGCGATATAACGCATAAAGCAGCCGGTGATCATTGGATTTGTGAATATTATAACGATCAAGAGAAAAGATGGGTTCTTGTCGATGCCGATATGCAATTTGATGATGAAACATTATTAGAATATCAAATTGATTTTAATTTAGTTGATGTTCCAAAAGAAAAATTTATATTTGGGGCAGAAGCCTATTTAGGTTTAAGACAAGGTAAATATAATGAAAAGGAGATCTATTATGGCATATATTCTATTTATGGTCTTAAAGCATCCTTAAGAGGTCTTATGTATGATTTTCATTGTTTAATGAATGATGAATTTAGCTTTTTACATAAGCCCAAGTATATGATAGATAAAGATTTTGAATTAAGTGAAGAAGAATACAAAGAATTAGATGACTTAGCCATTTTGATGTTAGACCCAAATAAAAATTTTTTAGAGTTACAAAAAATATGGAATACAAACTTAAAATTTCGTATAATGTCGGGAGGATTAAATTAGAGTATGGAATTAAATGAAGTATTAAAAGAAAGAAGAAGTACAAGAGAATTTAGTAACCAAAAGGTAAACAAAGAAGATTTGTATCAATTGTTAGATGCAGCAAGATTAGCACCTTCTGCTGGAAATAGACAACCATGGCTTTTTGTGGTTTTGGAGGGAAATTTAAAAAATCAAGTAGCAGGAATTATGGAAGAGCATATTAAAAATGCTCAAATTACACTTGATGGTGAAAAGAATGCAACTCATGCATATAATCCAATTTCTAGTGTTAAAAAAAGTATTCAAATCATAAAAGAAGCCCCTGTTCTTATCTTAGTGTTACGTAAATTTAGTGAGGATTGGAAAGAAGGAGACTATTTGTCTATTGGATGTGCTATAGAAAATATTTCTTTAAGAGCAACCGATTTAAAATTAGGTAGTTTAATCATAAGAGATGTTGTCTATACAAGAGATAAAATTGCAACTTATATAGGTTACGAAAATATGGAATTGGTAACAGGTTTAGCTGTTGGGTATTCAATAGAATATCCTTACGAAAGATTTAAAAAGAAAATTGAAGATATAGTTGTATGTAAAGAATAGTGAAAAAGAAAAGCAATTTTCTTTTATTTTTGTTATACTAATGATAGTGATAGTATGAAGAAGTTAAGAAAAAGTAAAAAAAATGTTGTAAAACTCGTTTTATTTGTTATAATGCTTTACTTATTTATTGTTTTAGGAACAAAGGATTACAATGTAAAGGTTGCAGACAATATACGATTTGCAACGGAATATAAAGATATTTCCAAAAATAATCTTTTTAAGTACAAAAACGAAAGTGAAGTTTTAGAACTTTTAAATGGAAAAACGGGAATTCTCTTTATGGGATTTCCCAATAATATTTGGAGTCATTACTACGCCGACTATTTAAACGAAATGGCTTTAATAAACAATATAGAAGAAATCTATTACTATGATTTTTATAAAGACCGTGAATTAAATAATAAAACGTATCAAAATATTGTCAAGAAATTAGAAAGTTTTTTACCTTTCTCTGATACCAACCAAAAAGATATTAGTGCTCCAACGATTGTGATGGTAAAAAATGGAGAAATCCTTTACTTTAATAATGATGTGAATTCCTTAACAGGAGATATAAAACCTGATACTTATTTTACAGATGCCAAAAAGAATTTAATTGAAATGAATTTGGATCGAGCAATAAAAGAAATGGTAGGTAATGAATAATGGAAGAGGAAAATAGAAATATTTTAGGTTTTGCTTTGTTCTTTTTTTGTATTGTTTTACTGGTTGTTGGTGGTTCTGTTCTTATTTTTCTAAATTATAAAGAACAAAAGAAGACTATAACGACTAATAGTCAAAATGAAACCATTGTTACTGATAAGAAAAAAGTCGATAAAAATAAAGATTTTATTTACTATACCGATGAAGAAGTGATTAGTGAATCTTTATCTATAACAAGTAAAATACCGGTTATTAATTTGGATAGTGAAGATGCCAAAAACGTATCAAATGAAGTAAAGGAATATGCTAAATCCATTAAAAATACCTTAAAAAAGAATACCGAAAATAAAACGTGTACCTATGAAAATCAAGAAGGCATTTTAGAAACTAGTTATTTAGATTATGGTGTTTATGAATACCAAGAATATAGTACACTTTTTATCCGTGAATCCAAGTATTCTTGTGAAGAAGGCTTTTCTTCCTCTTATAATGTAAAAGCCTATACTTTTGATAAGACAACAGGAAAACGTATTACCAAAGAAGAGTTGCTTGCAAAATATGATACAACATTAACAAAAGTACTAGAAAGAATACGTAAAAACTTAGAAGAAAATCAAACCGTTGTAGATGATGTCGAAACGATTAAAATTGAAGAAACCATTGGAAATTTAAAAGAGAATAGTACGTTTGCTATCTATATCGATGAATTTGGAGATTTGGTAATGAATTATGTTGTCAAAACAAATTCTGTCGATTATAATGATAGTATAACAATAAATGAATAGGAGAGAAATATGGATATTGAACAAAAGATGGAAAAAGCCATCAACGCTTTAGAAAGTAAATTATTAAATATTAGAGCAGGAAGAGCAAACCCTGCTATGTTAAATGGAATTATGGTTCCTTATTATGGAACACCATCCCCTATACAAAGTTTAGCAAATATAACGGTACCGGAAGCTAGACAATTAATGATTAAACCTTTTGATCGTAGTACGTTAAAAGATATTGAAAGAGCCATTAATGAAGCAAATATTGGAATTACTCCAACCAATAATGGAGAAATCATTATCTTAACGATACCAGAACTTACAGAAGATAGAAGAAGAGAATACGTAAAAGAAGCCAAGGAAGTAGCAGAAGAAGCAAAAGTGGCTTTAAGAAATATTCGCCAAGAAGAAAACAATGCGATTAAGAAAGAAGAATATCCGGAAGATGAGGAAAAAAGATTAATGGAAGAAGTACAAGAAGCCATTAATAAATACAATAAAATTGTAGATGAAAAATTAAAAGAGAAAGAACAAGAATTAATGACCGTTTAATTCTTTTTTTAAATGAAAATTAAATGGAGAAGTAAGAAATGAAAAATAAAGTTGGTATGTTATTAACAATTCTTTTTAATTTGATATATTTTTTAATTATTATAAAAGGTATATTGTCTATTTTTAATTTTCAACTTCCTAATGAAATTACCAAAGATGAATTTGAACATATTATGAAAAATATAAATTGTAACATAGTAGAAGTAGAACAAAGCAATACATTGTATGATACCTATTTATCAACAGATACTAATTGTCCTTATTTAATAAATTATGTTTATTCAAATGAAAAAGAAGATTTGCAAAATTTATTTATTAATCTAGCAACTGACGCGTTACAAAATAACAATAATATTACAGGTAAAACTGATCTTCAAATATTATCAGATTATTATGAATATTCAACTTCTGGAGAATATTATAAATTTGTTTTATTAAATAAGAATACATTACTCTATTCATCCGTAAAAAAAAGATATAGAAACGATATAATAAATTTGTTTGATACATATAGGTATAATATTTCTATAAACTTTACGGAAATAAGTAGAATGATTTATTGTGTTATAGGTATGCTTTTCGTAATTTTGATGGTAAGTTTATGTTTTATAGAAAATAAAATTAGAAATAAATGGTGGATTGGATTAATACCTTTTTACAATATTTGGTGTTTATCAGAAGATACCTTTTCGAATCATTGGTATTCATTACTATTATTTGTACCAATACTTAATGTATTATTTATGTATATACTTATTTATAATTTATGTAAATTATTTGATAAAAAAGAAAGTTTTAGAATATTGTCTATACTATTTCCAAATATAATGTTACCTATAATCGCTTTTGATAATTCTAAATATATAAAAAGGAGTGAAAGAAATGAAAGTAATCGTTAGGTTAGGAAATGGTAAATATTATCTATCTAAAGTATTTGGAATTTTTAAGAATAATTTCATGGGCTCTAAAGCAAAATATTATTACATTATTTTTGATGAAAATATGAAAACATTAATCCCTAAATTTGAATACAAGCAAAATACAGACTATATTATTCCAGAAATATTGATTTATGATAATGATACATCTGATATGAAAATAAATGAAAATCATTGTGGACAAGTAAATTTTCTTTCGGATGATGAAATGAAAAATATACTAGATGGAAAAGTAAACGATACAATATTAGAAAAATGTATGAAATATGTAGATAATAATAAAATTGATTACATAGAAATTAAAAATGATAAGGATATACAAAATTTTATGCTAGTATCAGGTTATCTTCATGATGGTTATATTAAAAAAATTTTTAAGAATAAGAATCAATTATTTATTACATTTGATGGTTTATGGGGTTGTAAAATTGAAATGGTATTTGAAGGTAATATTCAATATCAAAATCAAAGAGAAGAAAATGATTTATGGTGGTGCAGTTCATCTATGGTTTTCGATGCTAATGAAATTATTTTAACGGATGATGAAGAGTACCAAAAAGGTGATGATTTGCAACAAGTTCAAACTTGGTTTAAAGCAGAAAAAGTAAAATACAAAGTCATACCAAATTAATAATATCTCTCACTTTGTGTCCTTTTTATTATTTTATAATCGTTTTAGAATTTTTCTTGAAAGGAGCAAAAAGGATGAATCAAGAAAAAATTGGAAAATTTATTGCTGAACTTCGTAAAGAAAAAAATATGACACAAGCAGAGTTAGCAGAAAAAATGGGAGTTACAGACAAATCAATAAGTCGTTGGGAAAATGGTAAAACAATGCCTGATATTTCAATGCTTAATATATTAGCAAATGAACTTAATTGTACGATACAAGAATTATTAAATGGTAGAAAGATGACAAAAGAAGAATTGTTAGATTTAAGAGAGACTATTAACAATTTAGTAGAATATGAATCGAATCAACAAATTAAAAAAGATAAGAAATCTAACAAATATACTATGATTGGTGTTATAACTTTTGTTTTAGCAATATTTAATAATGAGTTTGGTTATTTAGATTATGTCTTTCAATCTAATATGGTAGAATTTGTAGAAGGAGCATTATATGGTATTAGTATATGTGCTAATATGATTAGTTTATATAATCATTCTCATAATATTTCTATTAGTGAAAGAAAAAAAGAACTTATAAGAAAATTAAAGAAGAATTAAATAACAATTTATATGAGCAAACCTTATATAAATTTGCTATAATTTATTGAAACATATTTATTTGTAAAAATGGAGGAATTATGAAAAAAGGTTTAAAAATCACTTTAATTGTCCTAGTCATATTGATTTGTATGATTGCACTTGATACCTTACAAGCAAAAATCTTTGATAATAGCCCACTAATAAAGATAAGAGATAATTTAGATGGAGGGGTTCTCGATTATATTGATAAAGGAATATTTGTAAATCATTATCATTGCAATAATAATGAAAAGGTTACTACTTGGAAAGATACAAAATTTGCTTGTTCAATGAAAGAATCTAATAATAAAGAAAATAAAATAAATTGGGATGAAATTACGAATGATAGTATAGATGAAGAATTATTACTTGGTAATATTGATGAAGATATTTTAAAAGATATAGCTAAAGATTTACAAGAAATGATAGAAGAAGAAAAAAAAGAAGAACAAGATAATCCTAGTATTGTAATAAGTGAAGGATGGGTTAGGATTTTTAATAAAGACCAATATAGAAATGTTATTCAAAAAGGTAATTTGGCTATAAAACCATTATTTTATATACTATATAAAAGTGAAAATAATGGATTATATGAGTATGTTTGTGCTAAAGCATTAGAAGATATAACGGGCATAGGTAGTGAATTAAACGCTGATGGAACAAAGAGATGGTCAACGGCTAAAGAATATTTAGAAATTTTTATAAAAGAAGTCAAATAAATAGAAGTTAGTAAGAGGTCGATAATATATGAAATGCAGAAATGAAACTTTTGAAAAAATGATTTTTGAAGAAACGGATTATGAATATATACAATGTATATTCAAAAATGTAGATTTTTCTAAATGTGATTTATCAAATGTATATTTTGAAGGATGCAAATTTATAAATTGTGATTTTTCAAATTCAGTATATTCAAAATTTATAAGTAAGAGTAATGAATATATCAATTCTAAATTTATTGGAATTAATATGATGGAATCTCATTTAGAAAATGTTTCTTTTAAAGAATGTACACTAAAATATTGTAATTTGTCAGAAAGTATTTTAAATAAAGTGATTTTTAATGATTGTGATATGAGTGAAAGCAATCTTATTCATTTAAGAAAAATAAATAAGTTAGTCTTTGATAATTGTAAATTGATAAGAGCAGATTTTAGTGAAACAAAATTAGAGAAAATGGATTTAAGTACCTGTGATATTTCAGGAATAAGGGTTAATATAGAAGATTTAAGAGGACTTATTGTTACAAGTTATCAAGCCATTGCCTTATCTACTATATTAGGTCTTAAAATCAAAGATTAAAATAATAATAGTATGTGTATAAAATTACAACAACTTAAGAAAAAATTAAGAAATAAATAATAGTAAATTAAAGATTTTTCTTATTGTTTAGAGTATCATTTTCTTTGTTGGAGGATAAAGAAAATGAAAAAAAGAAAAAAACTGAAAAAGAAATTTAAAATTTTATTTCTCTTACTAATTGCTTTCTATATTTTTAAAATTTTAGCCCCTTATATAAATGTAAGTACAATAATGGGAGATCCCAATATTGAAAACAAAACTATGATTTTTGATACTAACACAAACAAATCAAGCGATATAGAGAGTGTCGTTATGAATCATAGGGATGATAACTTAACGATAGAAGAACGTTTAAAAAAATTAAGTGAGGAAGATAGTCGGGTAAGCCAAATTATTGAAAATTATGATGAGTATCCAGAACAACTATTAGATATGTTGTCTAGAAATAGAGAAATGGTTGATTATGTTTATAATTTTTTAAATGAAAAAGGAAATACGTATAGTAATACGATTGGACAAATTGATAATGAAATCCCTTTATTATTACAATGGGATAAAAGATGGGGTTATGGAGAATATGGTGAAAATTATGTTGCAATGAGTGGCTGTGGTCCTACCTCTTTAGCAATGGTAATTGCAGGTTTAACAAAAGATAATAGTATTACTCCTTACAAAGTGGCTAAATTTGCAGAAGAAAATGGCTATTATGTTCCTAACGTTGGAACCAGTTGGTCTTTAATGACAGATGGTGCTAAAAGTTTTGGTATCAACAGTAGACAAATTTCTTTATCCAAACAAGTGATTTTTAATGCTTTGGAAAAAGGACATCCTATTATTTGTAGTATGAGAAAAGGTGATTTTACCAATAATGGTCATTTTATCGTACTCGTTGGAATAGAAAATGGAACTATAAAAGTGAATGACCCAAATAGCAAAGAACGTAGTAGTGTTTTATGGCCCTATGAAAGATTAGAGGGTCAAATTAAAAATTTATGGGAATTTTATAAGTAAAATATGATACGATAATTATGTTGGAGGTCTTATGAATATTTTAGTTGTAGATGATGAAAAAGAAATTGCCGATTTAATTGAAATCTATTTAAAAAATGAAGGATTTACTGTTTATAAATATTACAATAGTAAAAATGTTTTAAAGGATATAGAGCATTTAAATATCGATTTGGCTATCCTTGATATTATGATGCCTGATATAGATGGATTATCCTTATGTTCTAAAATTCGTAAAAAATATACGTTTCCTATTATATTTGTAACTGCAAAAGTAGAAAGTATCGATAAAATAAATGGCTTATCGATTGGGGCAGATGATTATATCACCAAACCTTTTCAACCTCTTGAATTAGTTGCTAGAGTAAAAGCCCAACTTCGTAGATTTAAAACATATAACAAAAATACGAGCGAAACGGATATTATCGATTTTAGAGGAATTGTCATGAATAAGAAAACACACGAGTTCTTTTATAATGAACAAAAAATCAATTTAACACCCATAGAGTTTAAAATTTTATGGTATTTATGTTTGAATCGAGGGAATGTAGTAACTACAGATGAATTATTTAAAAATGCTTGGGATGAAAAATACTATAAGTTAGATAATAATACCATAATGGTTCATATAAGACATTTAAGAGAAAAAATGAAAGATACGGGTAAAAATCCAAAGTATATTTTAACCGTTTGGGGAGTGGGGTATAAAATTGAAAAATAAAAATAGAATGAAAGAAATAGTTTTTTCTTTTTTAACAAAAATTGTTATTTGGACAATCCTTATTGCTATACTATTACTAGCGTTAATTAGTTTATTTGACAATATGGATTTTCAATGGTTATATGAGTTTTCACCTGATATTTATTATTACTTACGAGGAATCTTTTACTATGTGTCGCACTCTTTAAGTTTTTATGGAATCGTGATTGCCATTTGGTTAATCGGTACGAGTCTTATTCTATTTTTCTTTTTAAGAAAAACATTTACTTATTATACAGAACTTATAGGGAAAAGTGCTTTAGATATTACAAATAAAGACATAAAAACCATTGAACTACCAACTGAATTAGAAAATCTTCAAGCCACTTTTAATATTTTGAAATTGGATTATGAAAAAATAGAATTAAATGCTAGAGATAATGAGCAACGAAAAAATGATTTAATTGTCTATTTAGCACACGATTTAAAAACACCTTTAACTTCATTAATTGGCTATGTATCTTTATTAAATGAAATTAAAGATATGCCAAAAAAACAAAGAGAAAAGTATTTAAATATTGTTTTAGAAAAATCATATAGACTAGAAGATTTAATTAATGAATTATTTGATATTACAAGATTTAATGCTGATAAGATTGTTCTAAAAAAAGAAACAATCGATTTAAATTTAATGTTAGAACAAATTATTGATGATTTCTATCCAATACTAGAAGAAAATAAAAAAAAGGTGATTACAAATTTTCAAGAGAAAATCATTTTAGAAGGGGATTCGAATCGTTTAGCAAGAGTTTTTAATAACTTACTTAAAAACGCTATTTATTATAGCGCTGATTCTAAAATAACAATTGATTTAACAAAGAAAAATAATAGAGCATTTATTACAATTCATAATAAAGTAAAAAATATAGAGAAGGATGACATACAAAAAATGTTTGAAAAATTCTATCGTTTAGATAATTCTAGAACTTCTAAAACGGGAGGTAGTGGTATCGGACTTGCGATTGCAAAAGAAATCATAGAGTTACATAATGGTACTATTGCAGCAAAATTGGATAATAATTCTATTTCTTTTGATGTGGAATTGCCATTATAGTAAGAAAATTGAAAAAGTTTTTCAATAAATTCCTTTGTTAAATAAAGTATATAAAAAAGGAAGCTAAAACAAGTTCAAAAAAAAGAGAACGCACTGAAAAAATGGTATTAAAGTTCTCTTTTTAATTAATTTTTAATAAAAATTAAAAAATTACGCACAAAATAATAAAACCCCTTATTTTATAAGGGATTCTATGAATATATCACATAAAAATGATATAATATAATTGAACAAAAAATATCAAAGAGGTGATATATCCATGAAAATTATAACACAACTTTCAGTATTTGATTATAGTGAAATTGAAATTCTAAAAATAAAATTGAAAGTTCCCGTTATATTAAAAATGGGAAGTAAGTCATTAAAACAAATAATAATACATGATAT
>CANROY010000012.1 GCA_947632355.1 uncultured Bacilli bacterium | reverse complement strand
TTAATAAATCTTTTTTCTTCATAATATCAAGCCTCCTTTCTAAAAGAAAGTTGGCAAGCACTCAACAATTAAGTTTCCCTATAAAAATTATACTAAACGTTTGTTTTTAATACAAATATATTTAAAAAAAATTATGATAATTTAGAAAAAAACTTGCATATAGGCAACCAATATGCGTGGATGTGTAATTTTAGTAAACTAATTTACCAAAAACTACAAACGTTAGAGTATAAATGCGATGAATGTTTGATAAGGCGACTAGAAAAATAATTTTAAATATTAATTAGTGGGTCACTAGAAGAATACTTTTCGTATAAAAGGGTAATACGTTTTCCTTTGATTTCGATAAAACCTTCTTCTTTTAAATTTTTAAGCTCTCGAGACATTGCCGAACGGTCAATAGCTAAGTAGTCTGCTAAATCGGTAAAGTTATAGGGAAGATAAATAAACTTAGAGCCGTGTTTGTTTGACATAATACTAAAATACTCTAGAAGGCGATTACGAATCGTTTTTTTTGTTAAAATTTCAATACGTTCATTTTTTTCTTGGGTTTTGACAAGGGTAATTTCAAGTAAATTTTTAATAAATTGTAAATAGTAATCTTTATTGCAATCTTCTACGTGAATAATTCGTTGGTAATCAATAATTAAAATCGTTGAATCTTCTTTCGCAATAATATCGTACTCGTTTTTATTAAACGCAAGAATAGAAGTATTAAACGTATCTTCATCTAAAACTTCTTCGATAATAAATTTGCTTCCGTTTGAATCATTCTTGATAATTTCCAAGTATCCACTTATTACATAGCCAATTAGATGCTCTCCGGGAATCGATGCCAAAATGGATGTATTTTTTTTGACATGTAAAGTTTGTGTCTCAAATAATTTTTCTAATTTTTCTCTATTTCTAGTATTTATGCTATCAAAAAGTTTTGTCATCTTACACCTCACAATTGAATTATATAAAAAAATGTAAAATGTTGCAAGTGCAACATTTAGTTTATTTTGAATGGTGCTATACTTTGATTAAGGTAGAGGGAGTGTAAGTAGTTATGAAAATAATTAAAAGAGACGGGCATATGGTTGATTATAGTCCAGAAAAAATTGAAAATGCTATTTTAAAAGCCAATATGGAGGTAGAGGAAGAAGACCAAGCGAGTTCCACGCAAATACGTAATATTATTAAGTATATTGAAGGCTTGGGTAAGAAAAGAATGCTTGTAGAAGACATTCAAGATATTATTGAAAAAAAATTAATGTCGATTGGAAAATATGAACTTGCGAAAAAATACATTACGTATCGTTATACAAGAGAATTAGTAAGAAAAAGTAATACCACCGATTTAGCTATAAAAGAATTAATTGATGGCGAAAATGAATATTGGAATACTGAAAACTCAAATAAAAATGCAAAAGTGGTTACAACTCAAAGAGATTATTTAGCGGGTATTACCAGTACCGATATTACAAGAAGATTTTTACTTCCTGAAGATATTGTTCGTGCTCACGATGAAGGAATTATTCATTTTCACGATGCCGATTATTTTGCCCAAAATGCTTTACATAACTGTGATTTAATTAATTTAGAAGATATGTTACAAAATGGAACGAATATTAATGGTGTTATGATTGAAAAACCACATCGTTTCTTAACTGCTATGACCATAGCAACCCAATTAATTACAGCTGTTAACTCTAGTCAATATGGTGGATGTACCATTACATTAACCCATTTAGCACCATTTGTTCGTGCAAGTTATGAAAAATACTTACAAAAATATAAAGATCGTAAATTTTCCAAAGAAGATTGCGAAAAATATGCGAAAGAAGATTTAGCAAGAGAAATAAAAGATGGTGTTCAAACCTTCCAATATCAAATTAACTCTATGACCACAACCAATGGTCAAGCACCATTCTTAAGTGTTTGTATGTATTTAGGTGAAACCGAAGAATACAAAGAAGAACTTGCGATGGTGATAGAAGAAGTTTTAAAACAAAGAATTGAAGGAATGAAAAACGAAAAAGGAGTCTTTATTACACCAGCATTCCCAAAACTTCTTTATGTACTAGAAGAAGACAATATTCATGAAGATAGTAAATATTGGTATTTAACAGAACTTGCTGCTAAATGTACTGCCAAAAGAATGGTACCGGACTATATTTCTGAAAAAGTTATGAAACAATTAAAGATTGATAAAAATGGTAATGGAAATTGCTACCCTTGTATGGGATGTAGAAGTTTCTTAACACCATATGTTGATGAAAATGGTAAACCAAAATACTATGGACGTTTCAACCAAGGGGTTGTTACCATTAACTTAGTTGATGTTGCCTTAACCAGTGATAAAGATAAAGACCTATTCTGGAAAATCATGGATGAAAGACTAGAACTTTGTCACCGTGCTTTACAAGTACGTCATAAAAGACTTTCGAAAGCAACAAGTGATGTAGCACCAATTCTATGGCAATATGGAGCACTTGCTCGTTTGAAAAAAGGAGAATCAATCCACGATTTATTACATCATGGCTATTCAACAATTTCTCTAGGATATGCAGGTCTTTATGAATGTGTTAAATTTATGACCGGACATAGTCATACCGATAATGGGGAAGGAAAAGAATTTGGTTTAGAAGTCATGCGTCATTTAAACGATGCTTGTAACAAATGGAAAGCCGAAGAGGATATCGATTACAGTGTTTATGGAACACCTATTGAATCAACAACGTATAAATTTGCCAAAGCTTTAAGAGAACGTTTTGGTGTTATTAAAGGCATTACTGATCGTGATTATATTACGAATAGTTATCACGTACCTGTTTTTGAAGAAATTGATGCTTTCACCAAATTAAAATTAGAAAGTGAATTCCAAAACTTAAGTCCAGGGGGAGCCATTTCTTATATTGAAACACCAAACTTAACCAATAACATAGATGCCGTTATTGAAGTCATTAAATTTATTTATGATAACATTATGTATGCGGAATTAAATACGAAGAGTGATTATTGTCACGAATGTGGCTATACTGGAGAAATTCTAATTGACGATAATCTTGAATGGTATTGTCCAAATTGTGGAAATAGAGACCACGATAAAATGAATGTGGCAAGACGTACTTGTGGTTATATTGGAGCAAACTTCTGGAATAAAGGAAGAACCCAAGAAATTAAAGAAAGAGTTATTCATATTGATAATAAAGATGATGAGGAATAAGTATGCGTTATAATAAAATAAGAAAGATGGATATTTCCAATGGTCCAGGGGTACGTGTTTCTATCTTTATGCAAGGCTGTGCCTTTCATTGTAAAAATTGTTTTAATCCAGAAACCCACGATTTTAATGGAGGACGTGAATTTACGGATGAAACCATTTCGCATATCTTAGATTTATGCAGTAAAGACTATATTGTTGGTTTATCTATACTTGGAGGAGAACCAATGCATCCTAATAATATAGAAGGAACGTTAAAACTTGCTCGTGCTTTTAAAGAGAAGTACCCTGAAAAAACATTATGGGTATGGAGCGGCTTTCTATTCGACCGTGATTTAAAAGATAAGGAAGTCTTAAAGTATGTGGATGTTTTAGTGGATGGTCAATACGTAGATGAACTACATAATCCAACGTTAGATTGGAGAGGTTCATCCAATCAAAGAGTAATTGATGTCGCAAAAAGTTTAAAAGCCAACAAAGTCGTTTTATATGAAAAAGAACTTCAAACCGTATGAAGTTCTTTTCCTATGAAGAAAGTAGGTGTTTTTTTGTGTTTTATGTTTCTTATGCTTCTACAATAGGACTTCTTTATTTAGAAAGTGATGGAAGTTTTCTAACAGGGATTTCCCTAACAAAACCTGAAGATGGAGAAGAAAAAGAAGTCGAAGTCTTAACCAAAACAAAGCATTGGTTAACTGCGTATTTTAAAAAAAGTATTCCAACCGAAAAAATTCCTATAAAATTAATAGGAACACCTTTTCAAAAAGAAGTATGGCATTATGTAGAAGGAATTCCTTATGGTACTGTTTGGACGTATAAAGATATTGCTATGAAAGTGGCAAATAAAAGAAAGAAAACTTCTAATTATGCTCAAGCTGTAGGTCAAGCGATTCACAACAATCCCATTCCTATTATAATTCCTTGCCACCGAGTCGTTGGACAAAACAAGAATTTAGTTGGCTATGGTCTTGGTATTGAAAAGAAAATAACGTTATTAGAATTAGAAGGAGTAGCAGTCGAAGACTATTCTTATAAACAAAGAGTAAAAAATGTGATAGAATAAAACCATCAGAAAAGAAGTGACTTTATGGAAAAGTATCAAGAAATTGAAAGAAGTATTATTAAAACTTATCGTAAAGAGATTTGGAGTCGTTTTATTAAAGCTGTAAAAGATTATGAACTTATCGAAGAAAATGATAAAATTATGGTTTGTATAAGTGGTGGAAAAGATTCCTTCTTGCTTGCTAAATGTATGCAGGAATTAAAAAAACACGGTAAGATTCATTTTGATGCCCATTTTGTTGTCATGAATCCAGGTTACAACGAAGAAAATAAAAAACGTATTTTAGAAAATGCGAAACTTTTACATGTTCCCATAGAACTATTTGAAACCGATATTTTTGATGTTGTAAGTTCACTAACAGAAGGAAATCCTTGCTATTTGTGTGCTAGAATGCGCAGAGGGCATCTTTATAATAAAGCCCAAGAATTAGGTTGTAATAAAATTGCTTTAGGGCATCACTTTGATGATGTCATTGAAACAACACTTCTTTCTATGTTTTACGGTGCTGAAATAAAAACAATGCTACCAAAGTTAGTTAGTGATAATTTTAAAGGTTTAGAACTCATTCGACCTATGTATTTAGTAAAGGAAAGTGCTATTTTATCTTGGGCAAAGCATAATGATTTAAAGTTTATTAATTGTGCTTGTCGTTTTACAGAAAGTTGTTCTATAAACGATGATGGAACAAGTAAAAGATTGGAAATGAAAAAATTAATCAATACTTTACGTCAAGAAGGAAAAGATATTGATGATAATATTTTTAAAAGTATGAGCAATATTAATATGAATTGTGTACTTGGTTATCGAAAAGATGGTGAAAGACATAGTTTTTTAGAAGAATATGATAAAGAAGATTCTTGAAACACACATAATACGTGTGCTAAAATGAATTTAAGATATAGGAAAAAAATGAAAGAAAATAAAAATTTCCCAATCATTGAAAATTGTCCAATGAGGGAAAGGTAGATTTTTAACCTTGACTACCTAAAATAATTAAAAATATTTAAAAATACTAATAATTAATAATTAGAAATAGTTTCATGAGGTAGTATTATGAATGCAAATAAAATTGGAAAATTTATTAAAAGTTTAAGAGAAGAAAAAGGATGGAATCAATTAGAGTTAGCTCAAAAAATATATATTACACAACAAGCGATATCTTCATGGGAGAATGGTAAATCAATACCAGATATTGAAAAATTAAAATTATTATCAGATTTATTTAACGTTAATATCGAAGATCTATATGCAGGAGAAAGAATAAATGACAATCTACAGAAAAGAGAAGTTATTTATAATATAGTTAAAAATGAGCATCAAAAATTAAAAAAAACTTTTTTATCTTTCTCTTTTATTATCATATTAATAATTTGCATTTTTTTAATTTACTATTTTATTAATTCTTATAAATCTATAAAAGTTTATCAAATATCTTCTAATGAAGAAGTAATAAATGTTGATGGATTAATGATAGCCTCAAAAGATAACATTTATTTTCAATTAATTGTTAAAGATCTAAATGTCATAGAAGTTACATTATTATATAAAGATAATGAAATATATACAACAGAAGATAATAATATTAATTTTAAAGATAGAAATGGCTATAATGAATATCTATCATATAAATCATTAAATGATATAATCAATAATCTACATTTAAATATTATTGATACTAATAATAATTTTTATGATGTTAAATTAGTATTAAATAAAGATTTTGAAAATAATCAATTATTTTTTAACCAAGATGATAAAATATTAGAAGAAGAATCTACTCAATTGAAGAAAACAACTGTTCCACAAAAAATAATTTCAGATTTTGAAAATAGAGATGGTAATTATGAATTGGTATTAAAAGACAATAATTCAAAAATATCTATTTGGTATATAGTAGATTCAAATCAATTTTTAGTAACAGAAATGAAAAATGAAATTATAAAAGAATGGAATTATTATTTGTTAGATGACACAATATATTTTCAAGAATTAAATTCAAAAAATGAATTACAAAAACAATTTAATAGTAAAGAAAATTTGAATGAAAAAGATAAACAATTAATTGATTATTTTATAGAAAATTATATTAAGAAGTATTTAAAATAATATTTCTTTTTTTATGTTTTCTTCTTTAACAAAATACAAATACAAATAACATTTGTTTTTCAAAAAATGGTAATTGTGTTATTTTGGTTTTAGAAAGAGGTGTAAATATGAAAAATATTTTAAAAATATTTATATTATTTGTTAGTGTAATATGTATTCAGACTTATGCTGAAGAACAAAGTTATTATATTAATGATAACAATGTATCCTTTACAAAAGAACAATATGATTACTTTACAGCAATGTTTTATGATGGTTATCAAGAATTAGTAACTCAAGAGGAATTTAATTCTTATAGAGAAAATGAAATGAAAGTAGAAAATGTACAAACAAAATACTTAAATTTTATAAATCCATTATCGACATTACATGAAACTTCTGCAAAACAATTGAAAATTTCTACATCCATTGTTTCACCAATTGCTAAAGTTTCAGTCGTATTAAAATGGAAAGGGAAACCTACTATTAAAAGTTATGACCTTATAGGTGCTTATTTAGAAGGTGTAGAAGAAGTAGGAACTATTATTACAAGACTTTCTTATAGTGATGGTAGTTATGATTCAAATGAAATTCAAAAATTCAGTAATGGCTTTGGCGTTTCAATAAAACTACCAAGTAGTGGAAGTGATATAATTGTATCTCAATCATTTAATACAACTTTAGGTGGTACTATTTATGCAAGTTATCAGCACGCTACTAGCAACATTAGTTTAGCAAATAGTAAATATTATACAATTAGTAAAAGCGGATATGGTAAAGTATTTAGTTTTTATAATAATATGAGCAATAAATTTGATGGAATGGGTGGCGTTTATATAAGTGTTTAGTTATTGTGGTATCAATTTAAGTTGATATAGATAAAATCCTGCAGGTTTTATAAAAAAATGAGGTGGTAAAAAAACAGTAAAAAATATTTTTTAATCAAGAAAAGAGAAAAATAACAATGAGGAAAGTTTTTTATTCTTAAAATGCTGTAATATACTATTTAAAAAAGTAATATGAGTTATTTACTCTAGTATGCAAGTTTAAAAACTACTATTAAAAAAAGGAGGTGTTATAAATAAAAAAGTATATTGTGATTCCTCTTATAATTCTATTACTAACGGGATGCGGAAATTCAAAATATAAAATAAACATTTCTGGACAAGTATTAAATAATAGTTTGATGGAAATTTATGCTTATAGTGAAAAAGAAAAGGTTTATTCTATGTTTACAAACATTGAGTATCAAGTAGATAAAAAGAATAAAATTTCATTAGGTGAAGCACTTGAAAAGAAGATTATTACTTTAGAAGATATTTATACACAAATGGAAGTTACACACGCATTAAATGATGGTGGCTCTGTTGCTTTTAAATACACTGCAAAGAATAACGACAAAAAATTATCTAATCAAGATTTTATTTTAGTTATTTGCGATAGTTTAGAGGATAATGGTGGAATTAAAAATATTTATATAGGAAATGATGAAAAATTAATCGAATATTGTAGTATTTAAGAAAGAAGGAATGAAAAATGAAAAAAATATGTCTATTAGTTTTAGGAATTATTTTATTGCCTAATTTAGTATATGCAGCTTCAGGAAATGTAACTGTTCATTATTATAATGAAACAAATCTAGGTGGATTACAATACAGACAAGGGACTTATGATTATACAAAAGAACATATGGGAAGTATTGGTTATAATGTGCAAGGGTTTGATAATATGGGAAGTTCTACAGTTTTAAGCTCTTTACAAAATGATAAAATTTTAGTTATACATACGCATGGAAGAGAAGGATGTCAACTTATGAATACTAATTGGTTTTGTGGAACAGGACCTACAGGAGAAATAATAACTGCTGTTAGTTCTATTGGAAATGGAACTGCAAGTCAAATGAAAATGGCGATTTATTATGGTTGTTATACTGGGATCGTAAGTTCTAAGTATGGAGATTTACCTGGAAAAACTGTTGAAAAAGGAGCCCAAGCAGCTGTTGCTTGGACTGATGAGACTGACGTTTATGCAGTGAATGAATGGAATAGATTATTTTTTGAAAAAGCAAAAAGTGATACTATTGTAGAATCATTTCGTCATGCAGACTATTGGTTGAGAGAAATCAAAGGAGCATCTTTTGCAGATAAGATGCAATTAAAAAGAAATGAGAAAGGTAATATATACGGTTATGTATATTAATTGTGTGAAAAATATGAATAAGGGAAAAATGAAAAAATTAATAATTTCAATGACAGTTATATCAATTTTTGGAATAAGTATAAATGTTTTAGCATCAAATATTTCACAAGAATATAACAAAGATATTGAGTTTATGGATGAAAATGTTAGTGTTAAATTAAGTAAAACAAGAAATGCAGATATTGGAAATTTTCAAGTTTACAAAGATTCACAAAATAATGAATACATTTATAAAAATCAAAAATTAGTAGGTTATTTTTCAGATAAAGAAATCAAAGAAGAAAATAACAATCAAAGAAAATCAATTAGTTTAAATGAAATAGATTATACTAAAATTGCTGAAAATTATGCTAAAGAATTTATTGATGTTGAATCTACTTCTTTTGAAAAATATCAATTTGAGAAATCTGATGTAGTTTCAGATTATAATGAAATAAATTACACATACACAAAGTTTATAAACGGCTTTAAAACCAATGATTCAATTACTGTATCACTAAATTTTGATGGTACTCTAGCATCAGTATCTGCAAGTCGCCAAGGATTGTTTGATAATCTAATCATATTGGCTACAAAAGATGAGATAAAAAATTATGTAGATAATTATATGTCAGAAAATTATCCGTCATTGGAATATAAAGTTTCTAGTTCTATTGTAGATTATATAGATAATAAATATGTGATTTCAAATTTTGTTGTAATAAATAACGATGGAGAAATATTTACAGATACAGTTTATTATGATCTATAATTTTTAGTATTTAATAATAATGGTTGACAGATTACATCAAAACTATATAATATGAATAGTAAAGAAATAAAACCATAAGAGGTAAAAAGATGAAAAAGAAAAAATTCAAAACCCCAAAAATAATAATTATTGTTATAATTATTATTTCCCTAGTTTGTCTATTCCCATATAAAATTGCTGCTATGAACGATGGAGGAACAATGTTTTTTAAGTCTCTTGTTTATGAAATTAAAAAAATTCATAGACAGAGCGGATACGATGGAAGTTATGCTAAAGGAATAGTGGTTAAAATATTTGGAAAAACCGTATATAAACATTTTAATCCAGAACTTATCATTCATAATGAACAAAAAAAATTAACAGAGATATATGCAATAGATGAAAAGATCAAAGTAAAAGTATTTACTGAAATAGAAGTAGAATATCGTTTTAAAAAAGAAATAATGTCTTTAAAAGAAGCTTTGGAGAAGAAAAGAATTTTAATGGAAGATATTACATTTTCAATGGATTTAACATCTTCATTAAATGAGGGTAGGATTAATCTTTATAAAAGTGATGACTTTTTAACGAAAAAAATCTTTTATATAGCAGAGTGTCAAGGGTTAAACCAAGATGGCAAAAGGAGTTTTAACTATTTCATTGGTTTATCGGAAAACGTTTCCAAGTATTGTGAATCCAATTTTAACCAATAAAGTACTAGGGTTATAAATAGATAGAGCATATTTAATATTGAACGAATAAAAAGTGAGCTCAATATATAATAATTATTATTAAGAAGTATGTTTAAAATTATGATTTTTAAAATATTGTCTTATGAATATAAAAAGGTGCTTTTGTGTGAAGCAGCCTTTTTTATATAAGAATGCTATAATATTTCTAATCTATTTGGAAATTAAAATTATTGATAAAATTTAATTTTTTTGAAATTTTGAAATAGATATTAGTATTTTATAATTATTATAAAATAGACAGTAGGATTAAAATTTTATATAAAAATAAAAATGCAAAAACTTGTAACATAGTGATTTATTTAGTAGTGCTTTAACTTTTACCATTGATGGTAATGGTTTAGGTTCCGTTATTCAACTATCTTCTTCTTTGTCTAAAAAATATGATGGTATGGGTGGTACTCATGCACAAATTATTAATCCTTCTTGGTGATGTTAATAAAAAATGAGCGATAAAGTCAAATAAAAAGCGGAAAACTGCTTTTTTATTTTTGTTAAATTGCAAAAAATGTATCTATTTTGAAAGTGGCAAAATGTTTGATCAAGTTCAAAATAAACTAGTAATTATTGAATTAATTCAATATTTACTCTAAAACAAACACTATTATCATCATTAATATCTGACAAATTAGTTATATCTTTATTATAAAAACAAAGGTAAATATTATTTTTATTTTTTAACATCTTTTTAATAATATTGCCGTTTCGATTGCTATACTCTATTCTAGTAAAAGAGTAATTACTATTTTGACTTTCTAATAATTCTCTTGTTTTAGGATCATTTCCAATATATAATACTTGTCCATAATTTTGATTCAAATTTGAATTTGTTTCAATTGATAAAGTAAAAATATCTTTAAAAAAACTTTTAACTAAAATTCCTTTTACATTGTCTATTTTTAAATTTAAATCACTGCTAGTATTTACATAGAGTTTGTAAAATTTAGGCTGTGCAAAAGAAAATAACAAGATTAAACTAAAAATAAATAAAATAATTGTTCCACTAATTATAAAAAATTTTTTATTTTGTTTTGAAAAACTTTTTTTCATTTTTTCCTCCAATGTAATTATATTATAATATAATATAATTATAAATGCAAATTAATGGTTCATTGTTACAACTTTTAGTTTATTATAAATAATTAATAAAAATATTTTAAAAAATAATTTTCATTTTTTAGATAGTTTTTCATTGCTTTAATGGCTTTTTTCTCTTCATCTTCAACTAACAAGCCATCTTTTGTTCTTTCTTCAATATGCAAAGTATTTCCTAAACATTTATCCTAATTTCAATATGTCCTTCTTCTGAAGAAATATTTACTTTTTCTTTATTTTTTAATACAACATTTAATTTATTCTTTTCATTTGTTAGATTCATAATTCAACCCACCTTATAGATAGTCAATAAATAAACTATTTTAAATAGTACTTATCATCATCAATAGCAGCATAATCTACTAGTGAATATAAATAATATAAATTCTCTTGGGTAATAAAATCTTTACCAAGAAAATATTCAATTATATATAGAAATTCTACTAAATCAAAAATGTCTGCATTAATTTTTCTTCTTTCTTAAGAAATAGAAAAGTAAAGTAAAAATAATAATGAGAACAATAATCGTTGTTACAATAGGGAATAAGTAATAAATACTAAGTTCATTTTGATAATATTTACCAATGAATAGAAAAGCAACAAAGAAAGAACCGATTACGAGTAAACAATGCAAAATACTATACTTTTGGGTCGTTAATTCTTTTACGAGTAAAGAAGCCATTGATAAATAGATAAATTCATCAAAAATCCAAGATAGAGCAACAACGTTTTCAATCTTTTCAATAAAATCTAAAATTTTAATTTCTTTTAAAATAATATATTCTGGGAAGCGATAAATCGTCGCAAGTATCGGACCTAATATCGCAATAATTAAAAACATTTTTAATATTAAAGTAAAACTTCCAAGTAAGTAAGAAAACGTATTGGTTTTGTTATTCTCCGTTAGAAGCATTAAAATAGAAGGAGAAACGGAAAGCGTCGTATAGTAAAAAACGGATTTTAAAAATTGCATTGGTGGCGTTACAAGTAAGGGTGTTACGTTATCTAACTTTGCATAACCGATTAGTGTTCCTAAAGAGATAACGGTTAAGAAAAAAGATATAGGAAACAAACAAGTTGCAACACGAAAAGTGGTTGTTTTACCATTTTTACAAATACGAAATAATAATAAAACGAGTGGTAAAGAAATAAACCAAATAGGGGTATGAATTAAGAAAAAAGAACTAGCAAATAATTGAATAAATGTTAAACCTTCACATAACAAAATGACACCATACGAAATAAAAACAATTCGTAAAAAAATACCTAAACCTTTCATTTCTGTTAATAGTTCATTTAACGTTTTCGAACCCTTTTCTTGTTGAATTTTATTAATGAGATGAATAAAGATTAAACCGAGTAAAGTACCAATAATAAAGGCTAGAATACTATCTTGTTTCGTAACCCCAATAATTAACGAAAACCCAATTCCTAAAAATAGGGACCTTGTTAAAAAATAATGAACGGAAAAATTTTCTAATTTCATGATTTCACCTCAAATATTAATCCATTTCTATTAATAATAGCATTTGCTTGATAATTGTAATGTAGTTTCTTAAAATCCGTATCTTGTTTGTATTTTTGATAATAAATTTGTTCTATACGAAAAATATCACTATCATTTTTTAAACTCGTTTGCATTACTTTTTGCATATTTTTTGTTAGTTGGTCTTTAATTTGATTTTCGATTTGTTCATAGGTTTTGGTATCTTTAAAATTCATAGTACAATGATTTTCTACAATACGTGTTTCCACTTCTGTTTTTAAGGTTACGTTGTTTTCTTCAATTTGAATTTCCGATTTTGGTTTATTAAAAGTAGTCAAAGAAATAAATTTACTATTATCATTCGGACAACTAACTTTAAAATGTACTTCTTTTGACTCTCCAATCATCACATTGAAAGTAGAAGATTCTTCCTCCATTAAATAATCTTGCATTTGATAGGATTTAAAAATAGCAAGAGGACCTAGCTTTAAAATATCATCTTTTATTTCAATCGAAGAAACATAAGTATCTTTTCTTGGATCGATAATGTTCATTACAAATTGTTCGAAGTTTAAATTCGATGCAATGTGATTGGCATAAATATCACTATCAATTAAATTGGCAATGGCAGTACTCACAACGGGATTGTTTTTGTCAGTTTTACTTAAAATGTCATAAGCACTTCCACCTTTCGCAACGGTTAAGTAAAAAATATTACGAATATGATTGTCTCGTATTAAAAAATCAATGATATCTTCTACGTGGTATCTTGCCACTTCTTCACTAATGATGATGGTTTTTAAATGTGCCATATAGGGAAAGTTTGCCAGTTCTAAAGAAGTATTAGAGAAGGCTTCTGCTAGAGAAGACCCACTACCAAAAGCCACATATACCTTTTCATCCGTTTCTTGATTTTCTTTATTTTGGGTATTTAAAATTTCGAAGGCCACGTTATACTGATCTTGATCATAATCAATGGAAATACCAGAAACGATTGACATATCATTTAATTCCGTATAATCATAGCAACCACTACAAAAAAGAAGTAAGAAACTAAGGATAATCCATTTTCTTTTCATTATTGTTTCACCTTTTTCTTTATTTGATTTTTACGAGCCAGTAATTTACTACGTTTGGTATCGTTTACGTATTTCACTTTAAATAAAGTTTTCTTAATGTAAGTAAAGTCAAAAGGAACAATTGGATAGTAGTAAGGTTTTCCTGCCGTATTCACACTTGTAATATGAATACTAAAGTAAATAAGCCCTAGAGCAATTCCATAAAGACCATATAAAGCGGCCAAGATTAAAAAGATAAAACGAAAATACCGAATGGCGTTGATAACTTCGAGTTCTGTAAATATTAAACTTGTGATAAACGTAAAGGCAATAATGATAATCATAATGGGACTAACAATTCCCGCTGCAACAGCGGCTTCTCCTAAAACTAAAGCCCCAAGTATTGATATCGCACTTCCATAATTACTTGGAAAACGTAAATCACTTTCTCTTAATATTTCACAAACGATAATCATAACAATCGCTTCGATAATGGTTGGAAAGGGGACTTCAGCGTTTTGCATAGCGAAGTTGACAAGCAAACTTGTAGGAATCGTTTCCATATTGTAGTTTACTAAAGCAATATAGATACCAGGAATCATCATCGTTAGAAAAAAAGATGCAAAACGTAAAACTTTTAAAAAATTTACATTGACATTTCGATTGTAGTTATCTACTACCGGATTTATAAAATCAGCAAAAAAAGCCGGCAAGATTAAAACAAAAGGAGAAGTATCGACCATAATACATACTTTTCCTTCTAGAAGAGCCGTTGCCACTACATCTGGTCGTTCACTTTGTGAAATCGTGGGAAAGGGTGTTGCTTCATCTTCACATAAAATATTAGCAATATTTCCGGCATCAATAATTCCATCTACATCAATTTTAGAAAGTTTATCCTTAATGCCATTCACAATATCTTTATCCGTTATATCATCAAAGTATAAAATTTGGACCTTTGTATTGGTTTTTCTTCCCATATTCAAATCATCACTTTTTAAATGACTTGATTTAATACGACGTTTTAAAAGACCTAAGTTTATTTGAATGTTTTCGGTAAAAGCATCACTTGGTCCATAAATCGATTTTTGCACCTCAGGTACACTAACACTTCGATTGATATCGGCTTTGGTTTCAAAAGCAAGAATTTCTTCACTCGTTAAAACTAAAGTAAATCCATTGGTTAAATAGTATTCCATTTGGTCAGGTTCTGTTACTTCTACCGTATTCGGTCCCGGAATAATACTGGCAATATCTTTTTTCTTAACACTTTTTAAGTTATTAATTTTGGTTAATCCTTTTAAAATATAATCATTTACTTTATCACTACCAGTAACCGTTTCTAAATAGACAACATAAATCGTTTTAAAATGTTTGGTTTTAATTTTTTTGACAATAAAATCGGTATTTTTAGAAAATTCTTGTTTTAAACGTTTTAGAAGTTCTTCTTGCATCGTTGCATCACCATTTTTAGTATGAACGAAAAAATACCCTATATACCTAAAGTTCGTGTATAATAAAGATGGTGTTTATCATGTATGAAGTAGAAATAAAACGTTTAGATGACCAAGGTAGAGGAATTGCTTTTATTGACAACAAGATTACTTTTATAAAAAATGCTTTACCGGAAGAAAGAGTCGTTTGTAAGATTACCAAAAGAACAAAAAAATACAATGTTGGAGAAGTCATCGAGTATAAAACGAAGAGTAAGAAAAGGATAGAAGCCAAGTGTCCTTATTTTTCTATTTGTGGGGGTTGTACTTTAGAACATTTAGATTATTTGGATACCATAGAATTTAAAAAAGAAAAATTAAAACATATTTTAGAAAAAGAACAAATTAAGTATCCAAAAATACAAGTGGTAGAAAATGAAAACAATTACTTTTATCGTAATAAACTTTCTTTAAAAGTTATAAAGGGTGCTATTGGGTTTTACGAAGAAAATAGTCATACGTTAATTCCGATTGAAAAATGTTTACTAGCACGTCCTGTTTTAAATGATGCGATAAATGTTTTAAAAACATTTAAGGTTACAAATGGAGAAGCCATCTTGCGCTCTAATACCAATGATGAGGTTTTAATTGCTATAAACACAAAAGATTCGTTAGTGGTTAAGGATGAAAATTTTGCAAATGTTAAAATCGTGGGCATTGTTTTAAATGACAAATGTATTTATGGACAACCTTATCTTTATGAACGAATCCATCACTTGTTATTTAAAATTAGTTATGATGCGTTTTTTCAAGTCAATCCGTTTATTGCGAGTCACTTATTTGAAGAAGTAGAAAAAAATATAGTTTCAACCAACACCGTACTCGATTTATATTCTGGTGTTGGGGTTCTTGGAATTGTTGCTTCTAAGAAAGCCAAAAAAGTAATTAGTATTGAAATTATAAAAAACGCTGTTTTGGATAGTCTAGAAAATAGTAAGTTAAATAAATGTTCTAATATCTATCCAGTACTTGGAGATGCTAAAACTGTACTTCCAAAAATAAAAGAAGATTTTGATACCATTCTAATTGATCCACCAAGAAAAGGATTGGATAAAAATTCTTTACAACTATTACTACAAAGTAAAGCGCAAAAAATTCTTTATATTTCTTGCGATCCTTTTACGCTTGCAAGAGATTTAAAAGAGTTACAGAGTGTTTATAAAATAAAAAAAGTTACACTATTTGATATGTTTAGTTATACATATCATTTAGAAAGTATGGTTGTGTTAGAATTAAGATAAAGATAAAGATAAAGATAAAGATATAGATATAGAATGAAATATACATAATAAATTTTAAAAATTTAAACTAAACACTCACATAACTATTGACTAATGTGAGCATTTAAATTCTAAGTAAAAATTTTACGAAGCTTACAAAGATGATGAAATTGTGTCAGCACTAGTGAGACAATTAAGCTTATTATTTAAAAAATAAAAAAAATCCAAAAAGTCATTCCCTTTTGAACTAAAAAATGTTAAAATTTTAGTTAGAAAGGGAATGAACAAAATTATGAATTATGATAAAATTTTAAAAATTGTTGAAAAAAATAATGGCTATATTACAACACAAGAAGTTGTAAATAATGAAATTGAAAGAAGATTTTTAACAAATATGATAAATGATGGAAGGTTAATTAGAATTGCAAAAGGTTATTACGGCCTCCCAAATTATATTGCAGATGAATATTATAAAATTGCTTCTAAAAGTAAAAATGCAAGATTTTCAATGACTACAGCTTTATATCTTCACAATTTATCTGAACGAAACCCATTAGTATATAATGTAACTTTACCTTTTGGTTATAGTGGCGTTTTACAAAAAGATAAAAATGTAATTATTAACTTTGTAAATAGAAATATTTTAGATTTAGGAGTAATAGAAATGACCTCTCCTTTTGGTATGAAGATTAAAGTATATGATATTGAGAGAACTATTTGTGATATTATCAAAAATAAAAATAAAGTTGATGGTGAAATATTTTCAAAAGCACTAAAAGCGTACGCTAGAAGCAAAAACAAAAATTTAAGCAAACTTGCAAAGTATGCTAAAATTATGAAGATTGAAAAAAAAGTTAGTGAATATATGGAGGTATTATTATAGTGAATCAAGACCGATTAAAAAGTATAATTGCCAAGAAAGCAAAAGGGAATAGTACCTTATCTGCCCAACTTTATCAAATGTATTTTTTTGAACATTTATTAGAAAGAATTTCTAAAAGTAAATATAAACATAATATTATTTTAAAAGGTGGACTATTGCTTTCTTCTGTTATTGGTGATGATGAAAGAACAACAAAAGATATGGATGCTACTTTAAAAAGTCTACCACTTGAAAAAGATAATGTAATAGAAATTATAAATGACATAGTAAATATAAAGATTGATGATGGAATACAATTTAAAATTGAAAATGTTAAAGACATAAGATTGGAAAGTGAATACGGAGGATTTAAAATAAATCTTTTAGCCACAATGGATAATTTAAAAGTTTATCTTGCAGTAGAACTTACAACAGGAGATAAAATAACTCCAAGAGAAATTCAATATATGTATAATTCACATTTTGAAGATAAAAAAATACCAATTCTCGCTTATACATTGGAAACTCTTATTGCTGAAAAGTATCAAACTATTATAGATAGAGATATTTATAATACAAGAATGAAGGACTTTTATGATATTTATGTTCTGATAAATGACAATAAAGAAAAAATAAATTTTAAAAATCTTATTTTAGCAATACAAAATACTTTCAAGAACAGAAAAACGGAACTAAATATAGAAAATATTAAAGAACAATTAGAGAATATGAAAACAAGTGAACAACTTATTAAATTATGGAAGAGTTACCAAATAACAGCACCATATGCAAATAGAATAGATTTTGATTTGCTATTTGAATCTCTATATTTTATTACTGATTTATTAAAAGAAGATTGATAATTTGGATTTGTAATTTTATTTTAAAAAAAGAGGTGTTTATTTATGAAATCAAAGGTAAGTTCTAGTAATGTTCAAGCAGATGCTCAAGAAAAAGATAGTCTATCTTTTGAAGTTTCAAATTCAAAACCTAGTCAAGAATTGTTAGAGGTTTTAGAAGAAGGAGAAAAAATTGTGCAAGAAGTAAGAGATGGAAAAAGAACAGGCTATAATAATGTTAATGAAATGATGATGGCAATTTTAAAAGATAATAAATAATTATTAAGACTTATTCCCTTTTTAACTAAAAAATGTTAAAATTTTAGTTAAAAAGGGAATATAATACGAGGTGATGAACATATGAAAAGTTATGATCTTTTATTTGATGAAGAATTTCATAATTCTCAAAATATTGATGAAAAATTTGCTGAACTTTGTAATAAGAAAGGTTTAAAAGCTGGGCTTAAATATTTAAAAGAAATTGGTGCTACTTGGTATGATAAAGAGAATTATGAAATTTTATATACAATTTCTGCTTTTACGAAAAAGGATACAGATGAAAAATTTTTTCAAAGTTTAATAGAAAGAATTAGAAGACAAAATGGTACAAAAGAGGTAAAAATAGAGAAGTTAAAAGATAAAAATGTTTCTCAACTTATTATAAACAAAGAGGATATTTCCGTTACAGTAATACCTTTATCAAAACGTCTACCTGTTTCTTTAGAAACTTGTCCAGATTTAGAAGATGATACGAGAGAAGGGACTTGCTTTGCAAAAGCCTTAACGATAGCAACCCATTTAGGAAGAGATAATACGATAGTTACTGGATATTGTTATGGCTATAGTGATAAATCTAGATTTTTACATAGTTTTGTGGAAACAATACTAAATGGAGAAGAAGTCGTGATTGATGGAACATTAAATGCTATTATGAATAAAGATGGTTACTATGCACTTCGCCATATAAAACCTTTAACTAAAATTTCAAATCAAACCCTACGAGAAGATATGGAGAAATATTTATATAAAATTAAAAAATTTCCTCCAGAAGTATACTTTGTATTTCGTGATGAAATTATTAGAGATTTTGAAAAAAACGATGAATTATTCGATATAAAAAGATAGGAGTAAAGTATGAATAGAAAAATAGCAGCCGTATTGCCAATCCTAGCAGGAATTTGCTTTTTAGTAAGTAGTGTATTAAAAAAAGAAATTATATATGTAGTTTTAGGTCTCTTATGGATTATGATTGGAATAAAAATAATAAAAAAATAATTCTTGTTTTTGCGCAAGAATTATTTTTTAACCTAAAGCAACATCAAGTATCATCATTACAGAAAATCCAATTAAAGTAAACAAAGCCATAACATCTTTTTTCTTATTCGTTTGACTTTCAGGGATTAACTCTTCTACAACAACATAAATCATAGCCCCAGCAGCAAAAGCAAGTAAATAGGGAAGTAAAATACGTACCTTTATTACAAGAATCGCTCCAAGAATACCTGCAATAGGTTCTACAATTCCACTAAGTTGACCTAAGAAGAAGGCTTTTTTACGGCTCATTCCTTCACGACGAAGGGGCATACTAACAGCACTTCCTTCGGGGAAATTTTGTAGTCCTATTCCTAAAGCCAGTGTCCATGCAGCTGCAATTGTTGCACCATCAAGGCCATACACAACTGAACCAAAAGCAACACCTACAGCCATACCTTCTGGAATATTATGTAAAGTAATAGAAGTAATTAACATAAAGCAACGTTTGAAACTACTTTTACGCATCGTTTGATGATGCGATTCAAAAACATCATAGATTTTATCTCCAATAAAAAGAAGCAATCCTCCTAAGAAAAAACCAATAAAAACCACTAACCAAGCAATTAAATGTAAATTTTCTGCCATTGTAATTGCTGGAGCAATTAAGGAAAAGAAAGATGCGGCAATCATAACACCACCAGCAAAACCAAGCATTCCATCCATAATATTTTTGTTAATTTTTTTAAAAAAGAAAACCAAAGCAGCCCCAATTGCTGTGATACTCCAAGTAAAAAGGGTAGCAATCCCTGCTTGTAAAATAGGATGTAGATTTAATAGAGATTCGAACATCACAATCGCTCCTTACTTTTATAATCTATGATTTTTTTTAATTTCGTATTGGGCTATGGTATAATAAAAATGGTGATTGTATGAAAAATAGTAAATTAAAAATAGTAGGAGTCTTTAAAAGTGTAGAAGTTCTTTTTCTAATGGCCCTTTTTTATTTAGGAATTTTCTTACTGACAAAATTTTTTAAAATCGAGTATTTATCCAGTGTAACCATTAGTTCCTTTTTAAGTGAACCTTTTACAATTCTATTTTTACTACTTGTTGTTTTGTTGTTTTTTGCTCTTTTTTGGATAGAAGTTTTAACGCTTACTTTACAAGAAAGTTATCCTTCTTGTAAAGTAAAAAGTTTACTCTCCATTCTTTTTACTAAACTAAAAAAGTTAAAGAAAAAAAGTATTTTCTTACTTCTTGCTCTTGCATCCCTTCCTTTAGGGAGTATCTATCTTCTTACTTTATTTTTTATTCGTCTTTTACTACCAAGTTTTCTTTTAAATACCTTTTCTTATAAATTTGTATCTTGTAGTATTCTATTTCTTATTCTTTTACTATCTATTATTCTTTATAACTGTCTTTATGTTCCTTACTTAATGCTAAATGAAACTTCATCTTTTAAAGAAGCATATCAAAAAAGTAAAGAACTTTTGAGTACTCATCATTATAAAGAAATCAAAGTACTTGGTTGTATAGAACTTATAAGTGTAGGTTTCTTTTTACTTCTTACCAAAGGGTTCTTTTTCTTACAAACTATAATTCCATCCCTTCCATTTCTAATTCTACTCATTTTGTTTTGTTTCCTTTATATAATAGGAAGTGAAGTTGTAAACTTTAAAGTATTCTTTTCCTTCCTTAACATAGAAAAGAAAGAAGAAAAAGCAAAAACTTGGAGTCAAAAAGAAAAAATTATTCTTGGAAGTCTTATAGGAATCAGTTTACTTGTCAATATCTTTTTCTTAATATGCAAAGAGAATATCCCCATTGATTTTGACCGTACTCCTAAAATTATGGCGCATCGAGGGTATTCCAAATTCTATCCAGAAAATACAATGAAAGCCTTCCAAAAAGCGAAGAAAGTAAAATCAGATTTCATTGAACTAGATGTTCAACAAACGAAAGATGGAATTTTGGTTATTTCTCATGACTCCAATATCAAAAGAAGAACAGGAATTAATGCCAATATTTTTGATTTAACCTATGAAGAATTGAAAAAATTAGATTTTGGAGAAGGGGAAAGAATTCCTACACTCGAAGAGGTTTTACAATTTGCTAAAGAAAAACATATAAACTTGAATATCGAACTAAAACCAACTGGTAAAGAAATTGATTTTGAAAAAAGTGTAGTGGATTTAATTTTAAAGTACGAACTACAAGAAAATGTAGTTGTAACTTCTTTTTCCTATGATTCTATTAATAAAGTAAAGGAAAATAATGCTTCGATAAAGATTGGGTATACAATGAATCAATTAAACTATGATCTTTCTTACTATACAAATGTCGATGCTTTTAGTATTCAGTATGCAAATGTTCATAAAAATACAGTGGATACTCTTCATACAGAGAAAAAAGAAATTTATGCTTGGACACTTAATGAAGAAGATGCAATATCCAAAATGCTAAAATTGAATGTCGATGCAATTATTACAGATGATGTAGGGTTAGCCAAAAAAGTGATACATAAAAACCAAGAAAATAAATTTTATAAATGGTTTTCCTAAAAAAGAGGAGGTATTATTTTTGACAGAAGAAGTAAAAAAATTAAAAGAAATTATTGACCAATGTGAAAATATTGTCTTTTTTGGAGGAGCAGGAGTTTCAACGGAATCAGGAATTCCGGATTTTCGAAGCAAAGATGGTTTGTACAATCAAAAATATAAGTTTCCTCCGGAAGAAATATTAAGTCATACTTTTTTTATAAATTATCCAAAGGAGTTTTATGAATTTTACAAAGATAAAATGAATTCTTTAGGAGTACAACCAAATGTTACCCATATAAAATTAACGGAATTAGAGCGTCTTGGTAAACTAAAAGCCATTATTACCCAAAATATAGATGGTTTACATAGTGCGGCGGGAAGCCAAAACGTTTTAGAACTGCACGGAAGTATTTTAAGAAATTATTGTATGAACTGTAAAAAATTCTATCCGGCGGAAAGCGTTTTTGAGGCAAAAGAGATTCCTAAATGTAGTTGTGGAGGCATTATAAAACCAGATGTTGTTTTATACGAAGAAGGTTTAGATAATGAAGTATTAACAAAAACCATTGAAAGCATTCAAAAAGCCGAAGTCTTAATCGTTGCAGGAACAAGTTTACGTGTTTATCCAGCAAGTGGGTTAATCAATTACTTTCAAGGAAAATATTTAGTGCTTATTAATAAAGAAGAAACCCTATTTGATCAAATAGCTGATATCGTTATCCACGATTCTTTAGGAAATGTCTTCAAATATTTGTGAGGTGTTTTATGTCAAAAAGAAAAGTAAAAAGTTTAATTGCAAGTTTCATTGCTCTTGCTCTACTTGCAGGAGTAGAATACTACGAACAAAGAAAAGTAGAAGTTCCTTATTACACAATCGAAGAAATTCCTGCCTATAATGGAGAAAACTATGTTGTTTTAAAAAATAATCAACCTAATTTTACAGAAGAAGATTATGAAAATACAACGTCTTTTGAAATGTATAGTGAATTAGATTACTTGGATAGAGCCCAAACGGCGATGGCAAATATCGGTCTTGATTTAATGCCAACCAAAGATAGAGAAAGTATTGGTAACATTAAACCAAGTGGATGGCAGACAATCAAGTATGATTTTGTAGATGGTAAATATTTATACAATCGTTGTCACTTAATTGGTTATCAATTAACAGGAGAAAACGCGAATAGTAAAAACTTAATTACGTGTACAAGACAAATGAACACGAAAGGAATGCTTCCTTTTGAAAATCAAGTTACAGAGTATATAAAAGCTACCAAAAATCATGTTCTTTATCGTGTTACACCGATTTATGAAGAGGATAACCTTTTAGCAAGTGGTGTTGAGTTAGAAGCCTCCTCTTTAGAAGATAAGGGTTCTTCTTTATCCATTCACGTTTTTATTTATAATGTAGAAGATGGGGTAGAAATTGATTATAAAACTGGAGAAAGTAAGGTAAAAGAGTAAAATCCTTTACAACAAACTCTTTTTTTCTTATAATAAAAAATATATTTTAGGTGGGGAGTTTTATGGATCCAAATTTAGAAAAGATTATACAAGAAATAGATTATTATTTTAAGAAAAAACAATACAAACAAGCACTTGCTTTATGTACAGATGAAATCTGTAAATATGATTTGCATATACAATCGCGTAAAATCAAATTTTTAATTAAACTAAAAAAATATTCAGAAGCTTTAAAAGAATGTAAAGAAGAATATTGCGAACAGCATTTAAGTATTCAATCTCAAAAAATAACTGTATTAATGAAATTAGGAAGATATCCAAAAGCATTGGAAGAATGTAATAAAGATTTTTGCCAGCAAAATTTAACGATTCAATCTCAAAAAATAACTGTATTAATGAAATTAGGAAGATATTCAGAAGCATTAGAAGAATGTAATAAAGATTTTTGCCAGCAAAATTTAAATATTCAATCTCAAAAAATAACTATATTAATGGAATTAGGAAGATATCCAAAAGCATTGGAAGAATGTAATAAAGATTTTTGCCAGCAAAATTTAACGATTCAATCTCAAAAAATAACTGTATTAATGAAATTAGGAAGATATTCAGAAGCATTAGAAGAATGTAAAGAAGAATATTGCCAAAAAAATTTAAATATTCAATCTCAAAAAATAACTATATTAATGAAATTAGGAAGATATTCAGAAGCATTAGAAGAATGTAAAGAAGAATATTGCCAAAAAAATTTAAATATT
>CANROY010000011.1 GCA_947632355.1 uncultured Bacilli bacterium | reverse complement strand
GAAATACAATATCAAAAGTATATCTTAATTAATATAGATAACTTTAATTCCTTTGAAACAAAGAGACCGATACTAACCTTTCTAGTGCGAGATGAAGAGGGACATATCGAGCATAACTTATATACATCTATCCATTTAATTCTTGAAAATTGTGAAGAGAATACTTATAATATACCTAAAGAAGTCAAGAAGTTTGCAAGACTCATTTCTAAGAAGAAAAAGATAGAGGAGTTAGAGAACGAATATGAAGGAGATGCACCGTATATGGCGGTGGTAAAGAAGGTGAAAGAATTAAGTATGGACCCAGAATTTTTAGGATATTACGATGTAGAAGAGAAACATAAAGAAGAAATAAAAGATGCGGAAGCAACAGGAGTAAGAAAAGGAATGGAGCAAGGTATTCAAGAAGGCGAACATCATGCTAAAATTTCTACAGCTAAGAACTTGCTCAAGTTAAATGTTCTAACTAATGAACAAATAGCAGACTCAACAGGCTTATCTCTAGAAGAAGTAAATCTTTTGAAAGAAGACATGTAGTTTTCTTCTTTTTTTAACTAAATAAAATATAAAAGACAATAGACTTTAAATAGCCAATTTGTTAAAATAATAAAAGAAAGGAATTGATGATATGGAAAAAGCAAAGGTTTATTTTACAAAAGAAATTACGCCAAGTGCATTAGTAAAGTTGTATGAAAAAGTAGGTTTACCATTACCCGGTCGTGTTGCTGTAAAACTTCATTCAGGAGAAGAAGGAAATCAAAACTATTTAAGACCTGAGTTTGTGAGTGAAATAATAAAACACGTAAATGGAACAGTTGTTGAATGTAACACTGCTTATGAAGGAGCAAGAAATACAACAGAAAAACATAAAGCATTAATGGAAAAACACGGATGGAGCAAATATTTTGATGTAGATATCTTAGATAGTGAAGGAGAAGATATTTTAGAAAATCCGACTGGTTCAGTTATTAAAAAGAACTTTGTTGGCTCTCACATGAAAAACTATGATTCTATGTTAATGTTAAGTCATTTTAAAGGACATCCAATGGGAGGATTTGGAGGTTCTATTAAGAACTTATCTATAGGGCTTGCATCCAGTAGAGGAAAAGGATATATCCATACTGGAGGAAAAGAAAATGCAAGCTTTGATGATTTGATGAATGCAGATCAAAATACTTTCTTAAAAGCAATGGCTGATGCTGCGAAAACAATTACAGATTTTTATAGAGATAAAATTGTGTATATCAATGCAATGGTGAATATCTCCGTTGATTGTGATTGCTGTTATATAGCAGAAGATCCTTGTATGAAAGATATTGGTATTTTAGCCTCTTTAGATCCTGTTGCTCTAGACCAAGCCTGCATTGATTTGGTTTATAATTCTACAGATCCAGGAAGAGACCATTTAGTAGAGCGAATTGAATCTAGAAATGGTTTACTAACAATTGAAAGTGCTTATGAACAAAATATGGGTTCACGTGAATATGAACTTATAAGTATTGATTAGCGTTTTAGGAGACTAAAACGTTTTATGTCCCCGTAGTTTATTTGGATAAAACAAGGCCCTCCTAAGGCTTAGAGGACAGTTCGAATCTGTCCGGGGATACCAAATTGTGCCAAACTTGAATATTTATAGTTTAAGTTTTAATATATACAATATAATTTTAGGTTTTTAAAGGTTGAATCTCGATATAACATGCAATTAATTAGGCAGATTATCATTTTAGGAGGTAATGCAATTGGAAAAAATAGTATATGAAAATGGTATATTTGAATTTATAGAAGAAGAAAAACTTTATACTATTAATGGTAGGTCTAAAAATATAAAAAGATCTTTTGTTAGAAGACCTCCCGGAATAAGAGCAATTATAGTAAATAATAAAAATGAAATACTATTATCAAAGGAATATAGATATGAGTTAGAAACTTTTGACTATAGATTGCCCGGAGGTAAAGTCTTCGATAATTTAGAAGACTACAAAAAATCACTTAGAGACAATACACTACTTGATGCAGTATATAATACAGTAGCTAAAGAAGTAAGAGAAGAAGTAGGGATTAAAATTGAAAATCCGATATTATATCACGTATCTCATGCAGGAGCTAGTATTGTGTGGGACCTCTATTATTTCATAATTAACGATTATGAAATAATAAAAAATGGTCAAGAATTGGAAGAAAATGAGATAGTTGATGGTTTTGTTTGGAAAAATTCTAATGAAATCATTAAAATGTGTGCAAAAAAACAAATACATGAAGAAAGAACAATAGGAGTACTGTTATCTTATATTTTGGAAAAACAAAATGATTAAAGTTGTTACCTTTCCTTTGGAATACTAAATGGATTGGAATTTCTTACTTAGAGTTTAAAATAACAATGTATGGGACTTTTTTAAAAATTTCGCATATATGTTATTTTTTTAATTGTGTGACAGAAATACAAGCAAAAAAATTCTTCGTTCATAGAATACTAATATGAAAGGAGAAACAAATGCAAAGTAAGGAATATCAGAATGCTTATAATTATGTAAAAAAAGCCCGTGAAAATTGTTTGATGACTTCTTGTTGCTCTATGCGTGTGCTACCGGGTCCAACAGGACCCACCGGACCAAGTGGTGTAGAAGGACCCTTTGGTGAAATAGGACCAACAGGGCCAACCGGACCAACAGGAAGCACAGGGCCAATGGGACCAAGTCAAACCATTCTTTTAGGAACAGTAAGTACCGTTGATAATGGAAATGCTTCTATTGTAGATGTGCAAGAAGGAGATACTCATATATTAGAATTTGCAATTCCAAGAGGGGAACCGGGACAAATAGGACCAACAGGACCCACAGGGCCAAGTGGAACGAGTGTTACAATACTTGGTTACTATCCGGATGAAGAAGCGTTAAACAATGCTCATTCTACCGGAGAAGTAGGAGATGGTTATTTAGTTGGAGATAACTTATATGTATGGAGTGCCAATGATAATTCTTGGAAAAATGTTGGTGTGATACGTGGACCTCAAGGACTTACAGGTATCCAAGGTGAAATGGGACCTCAAGGTCCTCAAGGAGTACCAGGAATTCAAGGTGTAGAAGGACCAACAGGTCCTATTGGACCGACCGGACCAACTGGCCCTGAAAAAATAGGTGCTGCCTACATTGTCTCTTTTAATGAATCTTATCCTCAAGATGGTTTAGCTGTCTTACCTGGTGCAAGCCTCCCTTTAAATCGAAAAGAAATTGATACCGATTCCATTGTTACTTTAGAAAACAACACCATTAAATTTAATAAAGTTGGTTATTACCACATTTCATTCGCTGTTAATGGTTATGCTCCTTGTGTCGATCCTTTTAATGAAACAACAGATTTTATCTCTGTTGGATTCCGTAAAGTCGGTACCGATAATGTTTATGTTGGTGTTAGTAAATGGATTTATGATGAACACCAAGAACACGTAACTGCAACGGGTATTGTCTCTATCAATGATACAAATGCATCTTATGAATTAGCAAACTTAAATATGTACCCCCTTTATTTGATCACTCCTTTTATAAATGATATAAATACCAATTCCTATTTTGCTAATTCTACTGTTACTCTTTTTATAGAATATTTAGGTTCATAACGATTATTTTTCAACAAAATGCAGTCTTTAGGGCTGCATTTTAAGTGATTGACTTTTTCTAGGAAAAAAAGAAAATTTTCCTAGAAAAAGGAACGGATTATTTCTTTTAAACATACAGTATAAGGGTAGGCGAAATAACTACTTGCATTTTTCTTTACTTTGCATTAAAATGTTAATGGTTCGCCTACGAACTAAAGGATGAAAGAAAATGCAAAGTGAATTTAGTAAAGTATTAAAAGATATAAATCTTGCTTTATTTAAAGTAATAACCAAACATAATAAAGAGTTAGGAATTCAAATTACTCCGATACAAGGAACGATTATTCTTGGGATTGCTCATAAAGAAGAAGAGTTGTGTCAAAAAGAAATTGAACAATTCGTTTCTTGTAATAAATCCACGTTATCTACTATCTTAGATACAATGGAAAAAAATGAGTTAATTAAAAGAACACCCTCTTCTTTTGATACAAGAAAGAAAGTGATTACCCTAACGGAAAAATCCAAACAGTTAGTTACCCAAATTGAACTTGACCGAAAGAAAACGGATGCTTTATTAATGCAAGGTTTAACAGAAGAAGAACAAAGTCTTTTACTTACTTCTTTGAAAAAAATATTACAAAATTTAGAAAGGATGTAAAGAAATGCTTAAACTATTTAAAAATTTAACGAAGAAAGATATTTTATATATTGTATTTTGTATTGTTTTAGTTGTATTTCAAGTATGGCTTGAATTAAGAATGCCTGATTATATGAGTACAATTACGCGTTTAGTTGAAACAGAAGGTAGTCGTATTAAAGATATTTTAATCAATGGTGGCTATATGATGCTTTGTGCTTTTGGTAGTTTAGTGTCTGCTATCATCGTTGGTTATTTTTCGACTCATCTTGCTTCTAACTTTTCAAAAACATTACGTAATAAGATTTTTACCAAGGTATTAAAATTTAGTACCAAAGAGATAAAAGAATTTTCAACAAGTAGTTTAATTACTAGAACGACCAATGATATTACCCAAGTAGAAATGTTACTAGCCATGGGTTTACAAATGATTATTAAAGCACCAATTATGGCGGTATGGGCGATTTTTAAGATTATTAATAAAGGATTAGAATGGAGTATTCTAACAGGGGTTTGTGTTCTTATTTTATTAAGTACAATTGGTATTTTAATGACAATTGTGATTCCAAGATTTGCTCGTGTCCAAAAGTTAATTGATAAAATTAATGGAGTAACGCGTGAAAACTTAACGGGTATTCGTGTTATACGTGCTTTTAACGCCGAAAGTTTTCAAAAGAACCGTTTTGAACAAACCAATGGAGATTTAACTAGTATGCAACTTTTTAACCAAAGATGTTTTGCCATTATGCAACCGATTATGATGCTCATTATGAATGGACTTACCCTTGGAATTTACTTTATTGGAGCGTATTTAATCGAAGAAGCCCTTATTAGTACTAAGATTACATTATTTAGTAATATGGTGGTATTTTCAAGTTATGGTATGCAAGTTATTTCTTCTTTCTTAATGCTTGCTATGATTTTTATGATTTTACCACGTGCTAGTATTTCTGCAAATCGTATTAATGAAGTTTTATTAACGGAAGAAACAATAACAGAAGGAAATTTTGATGGAGAGACGAAAGAAGTAGGAACCGTTGAATTTAAAAACGTATCGTTTAAATATCCGGATGCGGATGAATATTTACTAAAAAATATTTCCTTCAAAGTAAACAAAGGAGAAACGATTGCCTTTATTGGTTCTACGGGTAGTGGGAAATCAACGCTTATTAATTTAGTTCCAAGATTTTATGATGTTACAAATGGAGAAGTATTCGTGGATGGCGTAAATGTAAAAGACTATAAAAGCGAAGCCTTAAACAATAAACTTGGATATGTTTCTCAAAAAGCCGTACTCTTTACGGGTTCTGTCTATGACAATGTTAGTTTCGGGGAGAATGGAAAAGAAAAAATCTCTTTAGATCAAGCCAAAGAAGCCATAAAAGTAGCACAAGGAACCGAATTCGTTGAGAAAATGGATGGTACATATGACGCTCATATTGCTCGTGGTGGAACCAACATCTCAGGTGGTCAAAAACAAAGACTATCGATTGCTCGTGCCGTTGCTAGAAAACCAGAAATCTATATTTTTGATGATGCTTTTTCAGCCCTTGATTATAAAACGGATGCCACTTTACGTAAGGAACTAAAAAACTATACGAAAGATGCTACGATACTTATTGTTGCCCAAAGAATTGGAACGATTTTAAATGCCGATAAGATTGTGGTGCTAGATAATGGAGAGATGGTTGGAATGGGTAGTCATAAAGACTTACTAAAAACGTGTGCTGTTTATAAAGAAATTGCTTTATCACAACTTTCAAAGGAGGAGTTAGAAAATGCCTAGACCAAATAGAGAAATGCAAAACGAAAAATCAAAAGATTTTGTTGGTTCTATGAAACGTTTATTAGAAAATTTAAAACCTTGGAAAGTTTTACTAACTTTATCCATTTGTCTTGCTATTTTTAGTGCCATTATTGCCTTAGTAACTCCTAAACAATTGTCTAAATTAACAGATAAAATAACCATAGGAATTACTCCGAATACTAGCGTATTAAATGAAGTTGTAAATGGAATTACAAGTAACTTACAAGAAGAAAAGGTAATGGAAAAACTACCGAGGATTATGGCGTCTTCTAATATTTCCGAAGAAGAAAAGAATGCATTTACTTCCATTTTAGAAGAACTAAAAACAACGGAAGATAAAACAACTGTTTTTGCACGTATCGGTACAGTACCCAATATCTTAAAAGAACTTTTAGAAGATATTACTGTAGAAAATACGCTTATTTCAGTAGAAGATCAATTAGAATTTTTAACGTTGTTAAAGGATACTAATAGTGAAAATAGTTTAGAAAAACTAGATAGTTTACCACCATCTATCTACGAACTTGTAAAAACAAGTATTCCTATTCAAGAAGTGAAAACACTGGCTTTCTTTATTGGTGGTCTATACTTAATTAGTGCTTTATTTCATTATATTGAAAGTTATTCTTTAACGACGATTTCCAATAAATTTGCGAAAAAATTAAGAACAAGTATTAGTGATAAAATCAATGTATTACCACTAAAATACTTCGATAATCACGAAACAGGGGATGTGCTTTCAAGAGTTACAAACGACGTAGATATGATAGCCCAAAACTTAAACAATAGTTTAGCAACCTTAGTAACCTCTTTTACGTTATTTATTGGTTCGATAATTATGATGTTTACAACAAGTGGAATCTTAGCTATAACCGCTATTTTCTCTAGTTTAATTGGTTTTGTCTTTATGAGTCTTATTTTAAGTAGAAGTCAAAAATACTTTTCTAGACGTCAAAAAGAATTAGGAAGTATGAATGGGTATATTGAAGAAATGTATTCTGGTCATAACATTATTAAAACGTATAATGGCACTAAGAATGCTATCAAGGAATTTAATGAATTAAACGATAAACTATTCGATGCCAATTGTAAAAGCCAATTCTTATCTGGTTTAATGATGCCCATTATGAACTTTGTAGGTAATTTAGGTTATGTTACGGTTTGTTTAGTTGGAGCATTACTTGTTCAAAAAGGGTTGATTACGTTTGGTGTCATTATCGCGTTCATCATCTATGTTCGTATGTTTACCAATCCACTTACACAAATTGCTCAAGCTATGAGTGCTTTACAATCAACTGCAGCAGCAGGAGAACGTGTTTTTGAATTCTTAGATGAAGAAGAATTAGCAAGTGAAAAGCATATAACGAAGTACTTAGAAAAAGAAAAAGTAAAAGGGGATATTGAATTTAAAAATGTTCGCTTTGGTTATACAAAGAACAAAACCATTATTAATAACTTCAGTGCTAAAGTACACGCTGGAGAAAAAATTGCAATTGTAGGACCAACAGGTGCTGGAAAAACAACAATGGTGAATTTACTGATGAAATTCTATGAAATTAATGATGGCGATATTTTAATTGATGGTGTATCCATTCACGATTTAACAAGAGAAAATATTCATACTTTATTCTGTATGGTGTTACAAGATACTTGGTTATTTGATGGTACCATTAAAGAAAATATTCGTTTTAATCAAGAAGATGTCAGTGATGAAGAAATTTGGAATGCTTGTAAGTATGTGGGTGTGGACCATTTTGTCAAAACGTTACCAGGTGGTTTAAACGCGAAGTTAAGTGATAATGATACCGTAAGTAGTGGTCAAAAGCAATTGTTTACGATAGCAAGAGGAATGCTTGAACATGCTCCATTCTTGATTTTAGATGAAGCAACCAGTAATGTCGATACAAGAACCGAAGAATTAGTAAGTAGTGCAATGGATAAATTGATGAAAGGAAAAACGTCCTTTATTATCGCCCATCGTTTAAGTACGATTAAAAATGCAGATTTAATCTTAGTTATGAATGAAGGAAATATTATAGAAACCGGAACCCACGAAGAATTAATGAAACAAAAAGGATTCTATGAAAAACTATACAATAGCCAATTTGAAAGTATATCTTAAAATAAAAAAATGTTACTCAATTTGAATAACATTTTTTATTTGCAAGCTTTGCGCAACCCCATCCCCGATATTCGGGTGTTTTGAAGAATAAGCAAAATCAAATACATAGAGTATTGATAAAATAATACAAAGGCCTAGTTTTATCTTTTTAGGAATTTTTGCATACAAACTATCGAGTAAAGGAGCCAAATAGTAAATGAAAAGTATCCCTCCAACACCAAAAGCAAGTAATCCTTCTAAACAAATACGTCCGTGTAGATTTAAGAAGAATCCATCATAATCCCACCATCTAGCATGTTTAAATGTTTCTAAGTACCAAGCCGTTCCATATTCAAGAGCACCACATAGAACCATTACAAGGACAAAAGTTAAAACCGGTTGCTTACGGAAACGCTTTAAAGAGATTAAAATCAAAAGCAATCCCCATCCGTAAATGTGAAGCCAAGGACCATGTAGCGTTCCACGATTAGCAAAGAATCCATATTGGAATAGATTTAAACCAACTTCCCATAACCAACCAATAATGGATGCTGTAAAAAACATAAGGATGTAGGATGATAAACTATAATCGCGATTGTAATCAGGTTTGAACCATTTCTTAGTACTCTTAATTGGATAAAGATAGTTTTTATTTGAATAGTGGTCTTCTTTTTTTAATAGTTCTTTATCACATAAGAATTTGTAATTAGAAACTTTCTTTTTAATGCCTTCAGAACGAATTTGAAAGTAGTAATTCGCAAGACAGCATTCTTTATAAGGCCTTACGTATAGAACCCCTAAAAAGTGAAGGGTACAAATATCAAGTAGCGTCCAACCTATAAAGGAAAGGTCAAACTTAAAGAGTTCCCACTTGTGTCCTTTCATTAAGTCTTTGGATAACTGAATAGCTTCTTTTCCATAAATACCTGGATTTTCTGCTAAAATATAGGGGACCAAAAGATAGGAATAATGAATATAGAATCCACCAAAAATAGTTAAGTAGGAAAGCCATTCGACCACGGTTTTATAAAACATGGTAAGACTAATACTCTTTAATTTTTTAATGCGATAGGGTAAAAAGATTCGTGTAAAATACGTTTTCTTATGATTTTGGTTTTCGATATAAAATCTTTTTTCTCCTACTTGTAACACATTACGAATGAAAAACCAGTATAAAAAGGAAAGAATGGCTCCTAAAAGGATAATAAGACTTTCCCAAATACGTTCGTGGAAAAGAAGTTGATTTAAAGAATTTAAGCCTCCAAAAATAAAACTACCAGAACTCGTGATATTATTAAAAATATTCGCAAGTATCCCTCTTGTTGGTTTGTAAGAGTAAAGGGAAAAATGTCCCACTCTTTCAATCGTTTCTCTTAAAATATCGGCGTTAAAAGAATAATGAAAGGGAGTTCTTATGGAAAAAGAAGGGATGGTAATACGACTTTTAAAAATATGGATCGTACCTAAAGCAACCATGATAAAAAAAGCTACGGCGATAATGCGATAATAGTTTTTCTTTAAGACTTGTCTTGCCTCTTTTTTTACATTTTTTCTCTTCTTCATAAGGAAACCTCTTTTTTTCTTTTATACTATCTTTTTTTTACTTTTTTGTCAAATTTGCATCTATTATAGTAAAGGGAATGTGAAGGTTTTGGATACAATACAAGACTATTTAAAATGGCGTGCAGATATTTCATTTTTACAAGAAGGTTTAAATGAAGTGGATAGTTTACTCTTTTGTGCTTTTACGTATTTTGATTTAGAAAAAATTATTGACTACGAAGAAAAGGTTACGATTGCCAAACTTTATGAACGTTTTTTAGAATTCGAAACGAAAGATAAAAAGGAAGAAGTAGAACTTTTTAAAATTTTAAGTCAAAGTAAACGTTTTCAAGAAGTTTTGGTGACTCTCTATTTTAACGAAGTGAGTACAGAAAAAGAAATGCAAATCGCAGGAATGACGTTTTTACTTCCCAATGATACGATTTTTGTTGCTTTTAAAGGGACAGATGGTTTTGTTGGGTGGAAGGAAGATTTTCATTTAAGTTATAAAAAAACAATACCTAGTCAAATAAAAGCAAGAGAATATCTAGATTTCGTTTTACAACATACGAAAAAGAAAGTCTTTGTGGGAGGACATTCCAAGGGTGGTAATCTTGCTTTATACGCAAGTATTTATTGTCATCATTTTGAACAAATAGAACGCATTTTTAATTTTGATGGCCCTGGATTTTTAGAAGAAGTTGTTGAAAGTACATTGTATCAAATGCGAAAGAATAAAATGGTTACGTATTTACCAAAAGCCAGTTTAGTTGGAAATTTATTTACCAAAGATATGGAAACGATTCTCATTAAAAGTAAACAGTTTGGTCTTATGGAACACGATTTTTATTCTTGGGGTGTTTTAAACAATCATTTTATACGTGCAAGTGTTTTAAATGAAGAAGCCAAAAACTTAAGTAATAAGTTAGATAAACTTATAAGTTCTATTCCCAATCAAGATAAAGAAAAAATCATCACCTTTGTTTTCGATTTATTGGAAAACGTTAATAAAAAGGGAATAAAGGCAATTCTATCTAATTACGAGTTTAATTTAGAAGATTTGTTACAAATTAAAAGTATTATTCCTGTTGTCATTGAAATTCTAAAAAAACTGTAAAAGAATTGACAAATTTTAGGGTAATTTCTTGTATTCTTTATGGGTTGTATTATAATAAAGAGTACTTGAAGAGAGGAAGAAAAAAAATATGTTACGTAAATATAATGCAAGTGATTACTTTTATGCAGAAATTCATCATATCTCTGCTGCATATGAAAAATATTGTGAAGAAGCCGGTATATCTTTACTTTTTCATAGTAAAGATATTTATCATACTCTTTTATTAAAAAAAGGGGAAAATTATATAGATTTAAAAAATCCTTATCGCAAAATTTCTATGTGTCGAGAGGATAATCAACAAGATTATTATGTAATAAGTTGGAAGTATTCACTAACAGAATATTTAAATGATTTAGGTGTAGATTATAAAGAAAAATTATCTCCTTTAAGAGCAATAAATTATGTTTATCAAAATAGTGCTTTCTTTGTAGAAAACAGTGAACATTTAAATTCTTTAAATCGTTATAAAACGGATTTACCTAGAGCAAGATAAAAAAAGATAGAGTGTTTATTTTAGTAGCATTCTATCTTTTTCTTTGGTAATTTTTGTTTCATAGAAGGTTTTAAAAGCTAAATACAAAGAATAACTATCTTTACTCCCTATGATTTCTTTGGCTCCATGCATAGCAAGTTGTCCAAGTCCTAAGTCAATTGAATCAATACTTACGTGTCTTAGATTAATACCGGATAGGGTACTCCCACTTGTTAAATCGTTTTTGGTTACATATTCTTGAAAAGGAACTTTCGCTTTTCTACATATCTCTTTAAAAAGAGAAGAGGTAATGCTATCGGTGGTTGACATATTATCACGAGAGATAACGATTCCTTTATTTAAGAAAGCTTCGTTATTTACATCACTATTTAAAGGATGATTTGGATGGGTTGCGTGCGTATTATCAGCACTTAGTATGGTCGAATTACTGACCATTTTCGAAATATCCAAGTTTAAATCAGCACAAATTCTTTTTAAAGTATCCATTAGGAAGGAAGAATCGGCTCCTTCTTTTGTTAAAGAACCTATTTCTTCGCTATTAAACGTACAAAAAATATTCAAATTGTTTTTTGATTTGGCGTTTAAAAAACTTTTAATAGCACTAAAGGTACACGTTAAATCATCAATACGAGGAGATAAAATCATCTCATTTTTTAAACCAAAGAAAACTGGTTTACTACAAGCGTATAAAAATAAATCATAATCCACAATTTCTTCCTCTTTTAACTTTAATTCTTTCTTAATTATGTCTTTTATAGGGTCTTTTTTCTCTTGTAAGGAAAGAATGGGTATCATATCGATTTGATCATTTAAAGAAAGGTCAGTATTTGCTTTTTCATTTTGATGAATGGCAACACTTGGAATACATAAAAGAGGTTTTTGGTAATCAATGATTTCTTTATATAACGTCTTGTTCTTTTTATAAATGACACGTCCTGCTATGGATAGGGCTTCATCTAACCATCCATAGTTTAAAAGGCCACCATAAGGCATAACGTTTACTTTTAAATAGTTTTTTTCATACAAAACATTTTTCGGTTTAATTAAAAAAGCCGGTGTATCTATATGGGTACATGTAATATTAAAAGAAGTATTGTCTCCAGTCGTAAAAGCAATTAAAGAAGAATCATTTCTAGTAATAAAGTATTTTTGATTTACTTCTAAGTTCCAATCTTGGTTTTCTTCTAGTTCCTTAAAATCTTGTTCTAATAGCATTTTTTTAATTTCTTGAACTCCTGTAAAAGCACAAGTTGCTTTTTCAATAAAGGAGAAGAGTTCTTGATTATATTCTTTATTTGTCATATGTTTCACCAGTATTAGTATGTACAAAAAAGAAAAAGACATTAGTTTTTTCTAACGTCTTTTACATTAATTTAGTTTTTTGACAACAAAAGTTGTATTAGAAGCATTTCCACTATCGGATGGTTGATCTGTTATATTGGCGGTTAGTTGTAATACATTTCCTTCTTCTAAAGTAACTAAGAAGTTTTTGGCAAATACAACTGGAGTGGAAGCATCAACTTGTTGTGTAAGGGAACTATTTTGTAATGGACTTCCATCGTTTGTAACAGAAACAACTACATTACCTCCTGTACCTAATCCATTAATAGTTGTAATATACGTAATTTCGTAAATACCTGCTTGGTCAATTGTAATATTATTATCGGCAGTGCTTGCTGTTACTCCTTCACTTGGAAGTTCTGTACTAAATGCAATTGGAGTTTCTGTATTTTGGGTTAAAGCAAGAGTTTCCGTTGTATTTTCTAAACCACCAAATGCTGTTAAACCAACCGCTTCAGGTCCCGTAGGTCCTGTTGGCCCTTGTGGTATCGTAAAATCAAGAGTATAGTTTCCTTCATCCCCATTAATCGTTACAACAGCATCTGTATCAGGTTCACCAGTTGTTACTTCTCCAACAGTAAGTGTTGGAGCAGGTCCTGTAAATCCTGTTGGTCCTGTTGGCCCTGTAGGCCCAGTCGGTCCTATAACTCCAGTAGGTCCCGTTGGCCCCGTAGGTCCACCTGCAGGTCCTATTGGTCCCGTAGGGCCAGTTGGTCCAGTCGGACCCGTTATACTTCTACTACCACCACAGCAACAACTAGGATGGTAATTGCTTTGAAATTCGTTTACAAGATTTAATGCTCTTTGATAAGATGGGTTACAATTATTGTTCAAATTTTCTTCCTCCTTTATTCATAATATATGATGGACTTAGAACATTGTAAGTGTGAATATCTCGTTACTCTTCTCCTTTTTTTAAATTTTCTAATTCTTTTTGCATTTTTTGCACCGCTTCTAATAAAAATTCCACTTCAGGTCTTTGATTTTGATTACTTTTATTTGTATCGTCATAAACCCCTTGGCCACTTTTACTTTTTTTACTATTAATATTAATGTTACTATTTTCAATTCTTGATTCAATTAATTGTTGTTGGGCAGCATTGGTGGCTAAATATTGTCCTAGGAGTAAAAACCAGTTTCCTAAAGAGTTTTGTTCATTGGCATTTAAATCATCAATTAAAATTAAAGCAACAGCAATCGCAATTAAATTATAAGTAGTAGGATGTATACTAGGAGGAAATTCTTTGCCCATAAACGATTTTCCTCCTTTATTTCATTTTATTCTTTTGGATACCTATAAATTAATATTGTAAAAAAGTGATAAGTTTGCAAAATAAGATTAAAATGATAGTATAAAAAATAATACTCTAAAAACAAAAATGTAAAATTGCATAATTAATTTGAAACAAAAGTTTATTAAAAAAGGTATTTTGTGTTAAAGGAATTACCTTTTTCCTAAAAGTAAAAAAGACTATAGATGTTCTAATAAGCAAAGTACGATTTCAAAATTGATAAATATATCAATTTCAATTTATACATATTTTAGCATAAATTTAAACATTTTAAAACTCGAACTGTAGTCCGAGTTTCCTATCTATCTGGTGCCGATTGACAGAATTGAACTGTCCTTTGATGCTTACCATGCATCTGTACTGCCACTGTACTAAATCGGCTTAAATTAATCATAATACAGGATGAGGTAAAAAGCAATCAAAATTGTTTTATTTAAAAAATATACATAAATTGTCGATTTATTTACATGATTATGTTTGAATTTGACATAAAATATGATAGAATAAAATTGTAGAAAATTGTAAAGTTTTTATTTACAAATTGCATTTTTTACTATATAATAGCAGGAAAATGGAGGTTGAAGTATGGTGAGAAAAGGAAAAAAGAGAATTATAGGAATTATTTTAATTTTATTAACAATTGTATGTATTCCACGTTATTTTAGTAATAGTATTTCTACAAAATCAACAGTTAGACAGTATTCAGTTCAAAATACGAATGAAAATGTGGTTTATTTATCTGATATAGATTATATGCCAAAATATTCACAATCTGGTTGGAAAAGTTTTTACTTTGATCAAGCAGGGGATGGTACGAAAATAGCAATTCGCTATGAAAATGGTGAATGGGAGTTTGATAAAGGAGTATGGGCACATGCTCAATCTACTCTTGTGTATGATTTAGAAAATTATAGTAAATATACTAAATTTACAGCTTTTATTGGTTTAAATAGAACAGCTGGTGGAAATAGTAATGGTGTTTATTTTAAAATTTATTTATCAAATGATTTGAACAATTGGGGAAATCCAGTTTGGGAAAGTGGTTTGAAAAAAGGAACCGATAATGCTGATTTAGTCAACATAGATATTAGTAATTATCGTTATTTAAAATTATATGCAGATATGAATGGAAGTAATGGTAGTGACCATTCAGTTTATGCGGATGCCAAATTAACAACAGCAGATTATAAAGAAACAGATTATGAAATTAAAACTGTAGCAGATTATGATAAAGAAATAGCAGCAATTTCAAATAAAGATTTAACTACAAATAAAGAATATGAAAAATTAGTGCTACAAAGATATTTAGTAAAAGAATTTGGTGAATATGGTTTAAAGAAATTTTTAAGTGAAAGTGAAGAAAATCGTACTACCTATAAGTGGTTAACAGATAATGTTGATACTCTTCGTATGTATATTATGGGTGGTAGACCAGATGGTTCTTACTATAACTCTTTAACCGTATTAAAGAATTTATTAAATGCTAAATTAAAAGATGGACATCAATTAATCGATGATTTTAATAATCAAGAGCTTACAAAATATAAAACAATGACAATGGGAAATTTATACAAAAAGATGGCTATTACCCTATCCTTAACGCACTCTACATTAGTTGGTTTATGGATGAATCCAAATGTTATAGAAAATCAATCGGATGCTGTAACAAGATATGAAATCTATAAATGGTTATACAATAATGATAAGTTTAAAGTATCAGAAAAGTTAGATCAAACGAAATGGTTTGAAACTTTAGAAATAGAAGAAATGCGTTATGTTATGAATAATATCATTGATGATGAAGAAATTATTTGGTTAAATGAATATACGCAAAATATTATAGATGCTCATCCAACAGAAACAGAAAAATATTTAACACCACATCCTTATATGAAATATATTGATCCAAATTATAGCAAACCAGAATATTATGACCCAAATATGTTACCACATTGGGATGATTTATATGGTCATTTTAATAGCGTCTATAAAGTCACTTATAAAACAGGAGTGCAAAAATTATGGATGAACTTAGATAATGGAGCTGTTTGTGGTGGTATTTCTAAGATTGGTTCAAATATTCGTGGTGTTCATGGTACGCCTTCTTCTGTCATCAATCAACCTGGACATGCTGCTTTAATTTACTGGCGTGAAAATGCCAATGGAGAAGGGTATTGGACTATTGATAATGATGTTTCCGATTGGAAACAATCAAATAAAACCGAAAAATTAAGTGTTAGAATGCCTTTAGGTTGGGGAGATCAAGACTATTTAAAAACAACAAGCGTTTCTGAAGGTGTTGTAAACTATGTCTTACTTGCTCAAGCCGCTTTAAATGATTATGCAAACTATGAAAAATCTCGTGAACTATACATCACAGCAGATTTAGAGACGACTTCTCAAAAGAAAATAGAGACGTATGAAAAATCTTTACAAGCACTTAATATTAATGTAGATGCTTGGTATGGTATTATTGAAGAATATGAAAAATTAGGTAAGACGGATACAGACTATTTTGCATTAGTACAACGTATTTTTACAGCATTAAAATATTATCCACTTCCAATGTATCATTTAAGTGAAGAAATTTTAGACAGAGTTACGAATGTTGAAACTAAATATGAAATCATTCAATTAAGAACAAGTGTTTTAGAAGATGCTTCTGATACGAAAAATACAGAACATATTCAAGATTACGCTATTCGTGTTGAAGCTAATTACTTATTAGGTAAAATTGATACCTCTCTTGCAACATTCTCTTTTGATGGAGAAAATGCAAATAAAATTGTTTTAGCAGAAAATTATCAAAATGCTCGATGGGATTATTGTTTAGATGGAGAAGCTTGTAAACCAGAAGATAGAAGTAAAAAGAATGATAATTGGAAAGAAATAACCAATTCAGCATCTGCTGCATTAAATTCAACAGAAATAAATAAAATTAATGAAGCAAATGATATTTATGTTCATGTTGTTGGTGTCAATTATACGGATACAAATTTATATAAAATAGATATTCAAAAACCTGAATTACCAGCTTTATATGCCAATGATTTAGAAAATCGTGTTATTGGTGTGGATAATTTAATGGAATGGCGAATTACAAAAGATGAAGCAGGAAATCGTTCTGATATTTGGACGTCTTTTGAAAAGGAATCACCAATATTAACAGGTGAAAAAACAGTAGAGATTCGAAGAAAAGCAACTGGAACTAGTTTAACTAGTGAAAGTTCTACTTTTACCTTTACTACAGATAGTGTTGATAAAGTACATCAATATATTCCAGCTTCAAAATATTCTATTTTTAAAGTATCTTCAGAAGCAACTGGCCAAAAACGTTTTGCTACAAATGCTATTGATGGAAATTTAAATACCAGTTGGCATAGTGATTGGAATGGAAAAGATAAAACAAAAGAAATTATTATTCAATTAAATCATAATTATTACATATCTGGTTTAGATTATGTTCCAATTCCTCAAGATGGTAATGGTGGAAATGGTTTAATTTGGAGAGCTAAAATTGAGATAAGTGAAGATGGAGAAAACTGGAAAACAATTACACCTACCCTTAATAAATATGTTAATGAGTGGGATCCAGAAGAACCATTAGTTATTTGGGAAAATACGGAACTTTATAAAAATTCTCAAGTATGGCGTCATGTTGATTTTACACCGGAGTTTGGACGTTATGTCAAAATTACTGGAGTAAAAACCAATCCATTAACTAATGGCCTAAGCTTTATGACGGCTTCTATGTTTAACTTATATCAAGATGCAACACAATATATAGAACCATCATTAGAACTTGCTTATAGTACGCTTGCTCCAACGAATCAAAGCGTTACGGTAAGAGTTGTAAATCAAGAAGAGAATATAGAAATCGATGCGGTTTGTTTAGATAAAGAGGATGAATCTACTTGCTTAACAAGAGAAAAAGTTATTGAAATGATTAAAAATCATGATTCTGAAGAAGAATTAACGGATGAACAATTAAAGATGGTAGAAGAAATGTTGCAAACACACGTATTTGAAACCAATGGATCTGTTTACTTTAAATTTCACGAAACAGATAAAGAACCAATTACTTATTATTATGAAGAAGCAACTGTAACGAATATTGATACAACAGCTCCAGTAGCTCATATTTCGTATACAAAAGAATCAGCAACAAATCAAGATGTTATTGCGATATTAGAAGCTGATGAACCAATTAAAGCTCATACTGGTGTACCAGTTACTTATGAAATCGGAGAAAATGGTGAAAATAATTTCATAAATATTCCTCCAGAAGAAGTAGATACTTATATTGCAGAACATAAAACTGTTCATTATATTTATACTTTTGAGGAAAATGGTTCCTTTACTTTTGAATATGAAGATTTAGCGGGAAATATAGGTAGTGCGGTTGCTACAGTTTCATGGATTGATAGAGAAGTACCATTTGCTGCTATTCAATATAGTACAAATGAAAAAACGCATGAGATTGTTACAGCAACTTTGATACCTGAAGAAGGAGAAGAAATCATTGTTTTAAATAATAATGCTAATCGAACTTATGCTTTTGATAAGAATGGTTCTTTTGAATTTGAATTCCAAGATGAAGCGGGAAATGTCAATAGAGAAACTGCTACGGTAGATTGGATTGTAGAAAAACCACAAGAAGAAAATCAAAATACGGAAGAAACTCCAAATACACAAGAAAATACTACAACAAATTCTAGTGTTCAAACGGATTCACAAGATAAACAAAGTAGTAGTACAAAACAAAATAATGTTTATAAACAAGAGTCTACTAATCAAAATGGTAATACTACAATAGAAGAAGTTCCATATAATAGTATTACGATAGAAGATACTCCTGAACAATCAACAGAAGAAAAGAAAGAGAATAGGGAAGAAGCCGAAAAAACAGAAGAAAAATCACAAGATCTAGTAGAAAAGAAAAATTCTATGATTCCAATTCTAACGATTGGTACATTAAGTATAGCATCTCTTACAACATGTGGAATTATTATAAGAAAAAGAAGAGCATAAGATTAGGAAGAAAAAATCTTCCTTTTTTTTACATTGTGAAGAAATTTTTCTTTTGATACAATAATAGAGAAGAAGGGATACTATGATTCTAAATGTAAGCGGTAGAACAGATATTGTTGCTTTTTATACGCCTTGGTTTTTAAATCGTTTAAAAGAAGGATTTGTGGATGTACGTAATCCCTTTTATCCAAAACAAGTGAGTCGTATTTATTTTCAAGATGTCGATTTAATTGTTTTTTGTACGAAAAATCCACTTCCTATTCTTCCATATTTAGAAACGATTGAAATTCCCATTCTTTTTCAAGTTACCTTAACACCTTATAAACAGGATATAGAACCAAATGTGATTGAGAAAACAAAGATTATTGAAAGTATTCAAAAACTAGTGGAGATTTTAGGTGCTGACCGCGTTTATGTAAGGTATGATCCCATTCTTTTAAATGATACGTATACAATAGAATATCATAAAAAAGCCTTTGAGAAATTATGTACGTTATTTGATGGAACCATTGAACATATTATTTTATCTTTTATGGATACTTATACGAATGTTGAAAAAAATCAAAAAGAAATGAGATTAAAAGAAATAACCGATGAAGATATGCGAGAGTTGGGTTCTATTTTTGGTAGTATTAGCAAGAAACACAATATAACACTTCAACTTTGCTATGAAAGTATCGATTTAACGGAATTTGGTATTTTAAATACGCCTTGTGTAACAAAAGAACAAGCATTCGAAATCACCAATAAAAAATTCCCAAAATGGAAAGCTAGAAATTGTGGTTGTGTAGAAATGGTGGATATAGGTGCTTATAATACATGTCATCATTTATGTAAGTATTGCTATGCCAATTATGAAGAAAAAAAGGTAGAGCAAAATAGGCATGAGCATAACGCCAATTCCAGTTTATTAATTGGAGAATTAAAAAGTGAAGATGAAATAAAGGTAAGACAATGAATGTATTTACAAAGGGTAATTGACACTTAGTAGACTAAAAAAATTGCATTTTTCCTAAGAAATCCTTATAATAAAAGTAAGGATGGTGTAAATATGGAACCAAATCGTGTTAATGAAACATTACAAATGAGTGTTCATGTAGATCAAGATATGGCAAATTTAGAAGAAAAATGTTTTGCTTCTTCTATGAATCCAGAAGAAAAAGAAGAGTTTATTAGCAAAATGACATCTATTCGTTCAGGATTATTATCAATTCAAAAAAATATTATTAAAATGTGTGTACCAGAAGAAAAACAAACTGATTATTTACAAACAACAACTGCTTATGAAAATAACAATTTTCATGATCGCGATTACTTATTAAATTTATTAAAAAATCAAGACGAAAGTTATGATGAAGATACTTTATCAGAAGATGCACTACCACCAATTCTTTAGGAAGTAAAAAACTTCCTTTTTTTAATTGTCATTTAAAAGTCACAAATAAAAACTATACTTATTTTAGAAAGGAAGAGTTTTATGGAAATTGTAAGAGTTGAAAATTTATGTAAAACTTATACCAATGGGGAAAATGAAATCCATGCTGTTGACCATTTATCCTTCTCTGTCGAAAAAGGAGAATTTGTTGCAATCGTTGGAGCAAGTGGTAGTGGAAAATCTACTCTTTTACATTTACTAGGAGGAGTGGATCGCCCAACAAGTGGAAAAGTCTACATTGATAATCAAGATATCTATGCTTTAAATGATGATGCCCTAGCCATTTTTAGAAGAAGGGAAATTGGCATTATTTATCAGTTTTATAACTTAATTCCGATTCTAAATGTTTTAGAAAATATTTTACTTCCTTGTGATTTGGATAAGAAATATATCCCAGAATCACGCATTCAAGAAGTATTAAAAACTCTAAATTTAGAAAACCGAGTAAATCACTTACCAAACGAACTATCTGGAGGGCAACAACAAAAAGTGTCTATAGGTAGAGCGATTATCAACAATCCTGCTTTAGTTTTAGCAGATGAACCAACTGGAAACTTAGATTCAAAAGCCAGTGATGAAATTGTTTCTCTTTTAAAAATGTCCAATCAAAAATATAAACAAACCATTATTATGATTACCCACGATTTAGAAATTGCCAAATACGCCGATCGTATTATCACCATTGATGATGGTAAAATTATAAAGGATGAGAAAAACGTATGAGTGTTCTAAAAAAATTAACAAAGAGAAACTTAAGTTTAAATAAAAAAAGAACCATTGTTACAATTATCGGCATTATTTTATCAACTGCACTGATTGTTTGTGTTGCAGGAATGTCTACAAGTTTTCAAAAGACAATTATTGAAAGTACCATAAAGACTGAAGGAAACTATCACGTAGAAATTAAAAATATGAGTAGAGAGGATGCTCTTGCTTTAGAAGAAAACCGAAATGTTTCTGCTATTTATTTACAAAATGAAATTGGTTATGCAAACATTCCATCTAAAAATTCTTCGAAACCTTATCTTTATTTGATGGGGTACGATGAGGAAGCTTTACAGCATTTAGGAATTACTTTGACAGAAGGAAGATACCCTGAAAATGATAGTGAACTAATAGTCAGTAATCACGTTTTAGATAATGGGGGCGTTTCCTATACATTAGGAGAAACGATTTACTTAGATGTAGGAGAAAGACAGGGCATCGATGATGCTATTCTTCATCAAAACAATCCGTTTCAAGAAGGAGAGGAAACTGGTGAATCTCTAGAAAAAATTATAAATACAAAAAAGAAAACCTATACCATTGTTGGGTTTATGGAACGACTTTCCTATACGCATGAAAATTATAGTGCACCTGGTTATACAGCCATTACCTATCAAGATTCGTTTGATAGTACTGTCAACGCTTTTATCCTTTATAAAAATCCCAGAAACTATAAACAAAAAACCAAAGAAATTACCCAAGATAAGTACGACTATGAATACAATCACGAATATTTAAGATTTTTAGGGGTAACCGAAAGTAATATGATGAGTGCTTTATATAATGTTGCAGGAATCGTTATTCTAATTATTATCGTATCTAGTGTATTTGTGATTAAAAATAGTTTTGCCATTTCCATTACCGAAAAATATAAAATGTTTGGTATGCTAAGAAGTGTTGGAGCAACCAAAAAACAAATTAAGAAAAATGTTTTATATGAAGGATTCTTGCTTGGTTTAATTGCTATTCCTTTAGGAATCCTTTGTGGAATACTTGCGATCGTTATTTTAATCTGTATCTTAAATATTATACTAAAAGACTTTATTGCGAATATGAAATTTGTATATAGTGTTCCTTTACTTGCTATTTTATTATCTATTTTGTTAGGAAGTATTACCATCTTTTTATCGACCATCTTTACCGCACGAAAAGCCTCTAAAATTACCGCAATTGAAGCGATTAGAAGCAATAATGATATTAAAATAAAAAGAAAAAAACTTAAAACACCAAAAATGATTAAAAAGCTATTTTCAATGGGAGGAGTCATTGCTTATAAAAATCTAAAACGGAATAAAAAGAAGTATCGTACGACCGTTATTTCAATTGTTGTTTCTGTATTTATCTTTATTTCCTTATCTTCCTTTATTAACTTTGGCTTTAAAATGTCTAACGTTTACTATAAAAATCTTTCTTATAATCTATCCATTACCGATGGATTACGTAATGAAAACACGGATATGGAAGAAATTGTTAGTCACTTAAAAACAATCAGCCAAATGGAAGAAGTGAATAAATTTAGTTTGGTTCGTTACGATAACTTAAATATTGATTCTTCCTACTTATCCGATTATGGCAATACCATTTATGAACATTTAGGACTTACAGATGAAAGAAACACCAATCTTGTGGTTTACTCTTTAGGTGAGGAAGAATACCATAGATATTTAAAAGAACTCGGTTTAAATAATGAAAACAATTATAACAAAGGAATTTTAATTGATGAATATCAAGATAGTTTTGAAAAGAAAATGTATATTGGAAACGTTTTAAAGATTAAGAATAATGAAACGTTAGTGGGAACCACCACAGAGAATCAAGATTTCCAAATTGAAGTGATAAGAAGTGATAAAAGACCAATGGGTTTAGAAAATCACTATTCCCTTGATGGTATGTTAATTGTTAGTGATACTATTTTAGATACATACTTTAAACCTATCGGTGCCTATTTATATGTAGATGCAAAAGATGCAAATGCATTAGAAATCAAATTGAATACCTTACAAAAAGAAAATCCGGATTTTAAATACTTATCTTATAGTAACTTAGCAAAAGTAGTTGAAGAAGAAAATTCCGTTATTTTAGTCATTTCTATTTTCCTATATGGATTTATTACGGTCATTACGTTAATTGGTATTACCAATATCTTTAATACGATTACCACCAATATGAATTTAAGAAGTAAAGAATTTGCTATGTTAAAAAGTATTGGAATGACTACAAAAGAATTTAATCGTATGATTCGTTTGGAAAGTATCTTCTATGGCTTTAAATCGTTAATGATTGGTATTCCTTTAGGAATGATTGGGTCTTACATCATCTATTTAAGTATCGGAACAGGTTTAGAAATGCCTTATACACTTCCAATTCATGCTATCCTACTTGCTATTTTGTTTGTAGGTCTTATGATTGGACTTATTATGAAGTATTCTCTAAATAAAATCAACAAACAAAATATTATCGAAACCATACGAAACGATAATATATAGAAAAGCATTTTTTAAAAGAAAATGTTTTTTCGCTTTGTGCTATACTAAGAATAGAAAAAAGAAAGGATTTTTATGAAAACAATATTACTCATTGAAGACAATGAAGATATTATTAAAGGATTAGATTACTTATTTATGCAAAATGATTTACTTTTACTTTCTGCTAAAACCACGGAAGAAGCAACAAAAATATTGAAAGAAAAAGACTATGATTTAATATTACTAGATGTCACCTTACCGGATGGAGATGGTTTTTCCTTCTATCAAGAGTGGAAAGAAAAAATCTATGTTCCGGTTATTTTTCTAACAGCAAGAGATTTAGAAGATGATATTGTTCGTGGTCTTGAATTAGGTGCTGCCGACTATATCGTAAAACCATTTTTAAATCGAGAACTATTACTTCGTATTCAAAATGCTTTAAAACATAGTAAAAAGCAAGAAAGAATTGTTTCTTTAGAAGATGTTACGATTTATTTAGATAGTATGAAAGTTTTAAAAAACAAAGAAGAAATTCCACTGACAGCTTTGGAATATAAAATCTTATTTTTGTTAGTAGAAAATAGAAGTCGCATTGTGCCAAGAGAAACTTTGATGAATCTCATTTGGGAAGAAAATGAACATTTTGTAAATGATAATACCCTTACGGTTTACATAAAAAGAATACGAGAAAAATTAGGAATTACTTGTATTAAAACAATTAAAGGATTAGGATATAAAGTGGATGCTTATGAAAAATGAAAGATTAAAATTAGTTAGTGTTGGTTGTCTTTTTTGTCTTCTCTTTAGTTTACTCGGATTTTTGTTGACAAAATGTGAGTATAGCAAATATAAAAATAGTGTTAACAATTACATTTATAGGACATTTTCTTTACTTCAAGAAAAATACCCAGAAATAACAGAAAAAGAATTTGTTTCGATTTTAAATCAAGAAAAGAGTGAATCATTTCCTGAAGCACTCAAGAAGTATGGCTTAGATGAAGATTCATCTTTACTTCTATCAATGGAACAAGAATATAAAACCCATCAAATTCTTATTTTATCCTTTACATTCCTTTTGACAGCAACATTCTTTTTCTTTTTCTTTTGCTATAATGCAAAGAAAGAAAAAAAGATTCGTGAACTTACACATTATATGCAAGAGTTAAACCACCGGAATTATAAGTTAGGAATTGAATTAAATGGAGAAGGGGAAATTTCTTTACTTCGTAATGAAATTTATAAAACAACCATTATGCTTCGTGAAGAAAGTGAATTATTAAAAAAGGATAAAGAAATTTTAAAAGAAAATATTGCAGAAATTTCTCATCAATTAAAAACACCACTGACTTCTATTTTAATTATGTTGGATAATATTTTAGAAAATCCGAATATGGAGGAAGTAACAAAGCAAGATTTCATCCACAATGCTCATAAACAAGTAGAAAATATCAACTTTTTAATTGTTTCTTTATTAAAAATTGCTCGCTTTGATGCCGATGTTGTTACATTCAACCAAGAAACAATTTCTGTGAATGAATTATTCTCTACCGTATTTGAACATTTAAAACCTCTTACACAACAAAAGAAAGTAAACATTGAATTAAAATGTCCTAAAAAGGCTTCTTTTTTGGGAGATTTTCATTGGGAAGTGGAGGCTTTTAGTAACTTACTTAAGAACGCTATTGAGTATTCGAAAGAGAATGGCTCCATTTTCATTGATGTTGTTGCAAATTCTTTATATACTAAAATAAAGATACAAGATGAAGGAAAAGGTATGAACAAAAAAGACATTGAAAATATTTTTAAACGTTTCTATAAAGGAGAAAATAGCCATAAAGATAGTATGGGAATCGGTTTATTTTTAGCCAAGAAAATTATAGAAAAAGATGAAGGTTTGATTACCGTTTTTAGTGAACTTGATAAAGGAACAACCTTTGAGATTAAATTTTTGAAAAAAAAGTAAAAAAATACCAATTTTCTTGAAATTGGCTCAAAAAAGGTAAATTGTCGCGACAATTTGCCTTTTTCTCATGAGAATTTGAGCAAAAGTTGCTAGAAATCGCAAAATTGGTGATTTGCATTTTCTTTTTTTCTTTGTTAAAGTGTTCCTGCGAGCCACAAAAGTAATGGGTTTGCCATCCAAATTTTTAAAAGAAATCGGGGTGGTCACAATGGATAAACGTGACTTATTAATAGTTGCTTTATTAGTGATAATAGTTCTATTGATACTATTCGACTAAGCCAAGAGCAGTAGGGGGTTAAGGTTGATAAGGTTCATTGAATTAAAAAAGCACCATCTCTTTATAGAGTGGTGTTTGCACAAAAGGGCAAGCACTATACTTAGTGGCTCGCTTTAAATTGATTATAAACCATTTCATAAAGAAAAGCAAATTTATTGCAACTACTTTTAGAATTTGGTAAAATAAAAATATAAAATAGAGGAGGAAAAAAGAAATGAAGAAATTCGAAGATAACCTCCCAACCAGCAATAGCCGTCTGGGGGGGGGTATATTAGAAAGTAGAAAAGGACACC
>CANROY010000010.1 GCA_947632355.1 uncultured Bacilli bacterium | reverse complement strand
GATTATTTTAACAAATTAAAATAATCTATCGTTGGTTTGTCGTGACTCTGTCACTTTTGTTTGACAAACCTACATTTAATAAATATATATTTCATCTAAATATACTTGCTAAAAGATAAAATATTTACTATAATCAAAATGTAAGTGTTACCGAGATTAGGTAACGCTCACTATTGTGTTTGCGTTATATCATAAGAATTCTCTTATGATATGGCGTCTTTTTTATGTCAATCGTAATATAATTACGAAAAGCATAACTATAACAACGAGTAGAAAAACAACAAGTACATGAAGTGATTCTTTCGTCATAACTACCAATCCTTTCTAGTTATAAATTTGGAGAAAAGTATTCAACCAAAACCCCCAAATTATAAAAAGATAAAATTTGTAGTAAACGCCACCCTTTCTCGGTAAGGAAAGTTATTATATAGATAAAAAAATAAATTTCAAGCGATTCGACAAAACTAGAATGAACTTATCAATTTACGACAATATTTGCTATTAAAATTCGCATAAAAAAGTTTAAAACCTTCATAATAAAAATGGAGGTTTTATCTTATGAATAAAGATGAATACAATAAGTTAGTCAAACGATTAACACCGAAAGAAAATAAAAGTAAGAATGCGATAGTTGCATTTCTAGTAGGAGGATTAATTGGTTTATTGGCAGAAGGAGTTGCCGTTCTATTAATGGAATGCTTTGGAATTTCTAGGTTAGAAGCTACTCAATGGACTTGTTTAATAGTCATATTTTTAGCTTGTTTATTTACAGCTCTTGGATTTTTTGACAATTGGGTTACGAAAGCCAAAATGGGTATTATACTACCAACAACAGGGTTTGCTCATTCCATTATGAGTGCAGGACTCGATTACAAAAAGGATGGATTTATTACAGGAATTGGTGCTAACTTTTTTAAATTAGCAGGTAGTGTCATTTTATATGGAATGGTAAGTGCATTTTTCTTTGCAATTCTAGGGGTGATTCTTTATGGCTAGTTTAAAATTTAATAATGTGTATATAAAAGATTCATTTACGATAGCAGGTCCTTTAGAAAGTGAAGGTCAAATTCGCAAGTTTGATCTAATGATGGATGATTATTACTATGGAGAAAAATCCTTTATTGATGCTGAAGTGAAAATGCAAAAAACAGTGATTGATAATTTACTTTATCGTAATAAATTAGGTAAAAAGATTGATTTAATTTTAGGAGGAGATTTATCTAACCAACTGGGAATTACTTCTTATGCAGTACGAAATTTTGCTTATCCATTTTTAGGAGTTTATAGTGCTTGTGCAACTTTTTTAGAAAGTATGTTAATTGGTGGTCATTTTATAGAAACAGGACTAATGAAAAACGTTTTATTAATTACGAGTAGTCACAATTTAAATGCCGAAAGACAATTCCGTTTCCCAATTGAGTATGGTGCACCAAGAGCAAGTACAACAACATTTACCGCAACAGGTTCTGTAGGAGCCGTTCTAACCAATGAAAAAACCAATATCAAAGTAGAAGCAGCAACGATTGGAAAAATAGAAGACTATGACCAAAAGGATGCCACCCATATGGGAGCTGTTATGACTCCTGCTGCTGTAAGTGTTTTAATGGACCATTTACAAGATTTAAAAAGAAATGTAGATGATTATGATTTAATTTTAACAGGAGATTTAGGTAGTGTTGGAAGAGAAATCTTCAAAGAATTTTTAAAAGTCAATTATGGAATAAAATTAAAAAATTATACGGATGCTGGCTGTGAAATATTCTTGAAAAGTCAAGAGGTGTATTCTGGGTCTTCTGGGCCTGTTACATTACCAATGGTCTTGTTTAACAAGGTTTTAAAAAATAAGAAGTATAAAAAAATCTTATTGATTGCAACTGGTTCTTTGCATTCCAAAGATACAACCAATCAAAAAAAATCTATTCCTAGTATTGCTCATGCAATTAGTTTGGAGGTTTTGTAAATGAATTTCTTATGTGCTTTTCTATTTGCAGGAATCTTTTGCTTAGTAGCAGAAGTAATCCTTGATAATACGAAAATTACTCCGGGACACGTTACTAGTTTCTTTACTGTACTAGGTGCTTTTTTAGGACTAACAGGATTATATGAAAAATGTATTACTTTTGCAGGAGCAGGAGCAACTACGATTATTTCGAATTTTGGTTATATGCTTTATAAAGGTGCGTATTTAGGTTTTCAAGAAAATGGAATATTAGGTTTGTTTTCAGGATTACTCGAGTATAGTTCTTGTGCTATTGCAGGTGCTGTTATCTTTTCTTTTGTACTTACTCTTATTTTTAAACCTAAAGATTAAATTGTAGCAATACAATTTTTTTTATGACTGTAAATCGACAAAAAATTTAAACTTTTTCTGTTAATATAGCAACTTTAAGAAGGGAAGGTTTATCATGTTTTAGAAAAACTAATAATTTTTTTGGTCGCAATTTGCGACCAAAAAATAGAAAAGAGATAAAAGGTTATGAATGGAAATCTTTAAGGTCGAAAATTTCGACCACAAAATGGAAATGATATATGGTAGAACAAACTTGTGGTCAAAATTTTTGACTTCAAGTATAAGAAATATTATATAAATTGCAATTAGTACACTTGAAGTTCCAAATTGGAACTTCAAATTGAAATAATTGATAAAATTAGGGGTTATTATATCAAATTCTAAGGTCCCAAACTGAGACCTTAGAAAAACTAATAAGTTTTTGGTCCCAAATTGTGACCAAAAAAATAGAAAGAGGTAAGTAGTTATGAACGAAATAACAAAAGAAAAAGTAGAAGTAGAAAACTTAATTTATGAGATAAGAGGAAAGCAAGTAATGCTCGATAGTGATTTAGCAAGACTATATCAATGTAAAAATGGGACAAAATCTTTAAACTTGGCTGTAAAAAGAAATATAGAAAGATTTCCAAGTGATTTTTATTTTCAATTAACAGAAGAAGAAAATAAAATTCTAAGGTTTCAAAATGAAACCTTAGAATTAGAACAAGGAAAATATTCTAAATATTTACCATATGTTTTTACAGAACAAGGAGTATCAATGCTATCAAGTGTACTTAAAACACCTGTTGCTGCAGAAGTGAGTATAAAAATTATGCGAGCATTTGTTGCTATGAAAAAATATATAAGTACAAATTTAATAGAACAAAAATATATTAACAATCAAGTATTAAAAAATACGGAAGATATTAAACAATTACAAGGTCATTTTCAAAATTTGAAGAAAAGAAAAAAACGAATGAAATCTATTTTAACGGTCAAATCTATGACGCCTATTCAAAAGTAGTTGATATCTTTAAAAGTGCTAAAAAAGAACTTGTCATAATAGATGGTTATGCGGATAAAACGATACTCGATTATATAAAAGAATTAAATGTAGAAATAACATTAATTGTAAAAGAAAAGAGTTTACTACACGAACTTGATATCGAAAAATATAATCGACAATATCATAATCTAAAAGTAGTCTATGATAATACATTTCATGATCGTTATTTTATACTAGATAAAGCAATTATTTATCATTGTGGAACGTCCCTAAATCATATTGGAGAAAAAACATTTTCTATTAATTTACTAGAAGATGAAATTGTAAAAGAGTCATTGTTAGAGAAAATAAATTATATTTGATTAATAAAAGGAATAAGTTCTTTCACAAAAAGTTCCTCAAAGTTTTTATAGTTTGCTTTCTTTTGCATTATATACTTTGTTAGTTCTTCTAGATAGATAAATCCATGTTTTGTAATCCAAGAAAAATCCATTTCTTTTGTATAGGGAAAGACTAGAATTTTAGCAATAGACCTTACAAAATATTCATAAAGAAGTGTTTTTTCATCTTTATAAACAAGGGGTAAATGATTTTTTAAAGCCGTATTTAAAAATTGTTCTTTATTTTCAAATAAGGAATCATAATTATCAATTAAGGGATTTATATAAGCGTGTGAATATTCGTGAAACATATTTTCAATTAAATAATTCTTATCTTCTTCAAATTTTTGTTTTTCTTCATTATATTGAAACCCTCTTATACAGTAGATATCTTGGCTATTATGATTCCCAAAACCACCATTAATAAGTGGAGATGCAATATAATAATAATTTTCAAAAGAATACCCATAAAAATCTTGTAAATCTTTGATATTAAAATTTGAAGGTAAGTTTAGAATGTCTAATAATTCCATAAAAAGTGCTTTATGTTTTAACAAAAAATTCTGCCAATTTATCTTTTGATATGTATTTTTTAAAAATTTTAAAAAGTCATCAACTGTACCACAAGAAAGATAATTTTCTAATTCTTTTTTAAGTTGGGTATTTGAAATAGTAAAATCCTCTTGCAAAGAAAGTGCTAGAGTATGTATACAATAACTATCTTTTAAGTTTTCTAAAAAACAAGCTAATTTATCATCTAAAGGAATTAAATTGATAAGTTCTTCTACATAAGAAATATTAGGAGTTTCTATCCAATCAATAGATACATTCCTTTTCTTTTTAAGAATGACAAACAGTGCAAATAAAAATTCCATTTTTTCGTTTAGTATAAATTTTATATTGTATTTTTCTTGTAATAACATAAATATCATTCTTTCTATAAGTATTTTATCATTTTTATGAGGCCTTTACTAGTGGAAACAATTGCTAAATCTTAAGAATTCGTGCTATAATTATTTCTATAAGAATGAAGGGATTAATTATGGCAAAGAAACAAAAGAGTAAGTTTAATTCTAAGAATGTAAAAATAAATGAAGAAGAACTTTCTATTACCAAAATAGGAGAGATGGATACTATCAATCAAAGTTCAACATTTGTCCTTATTCTATTTGGTCTTATTTTAATTTTCATTTTCTTCTTACCAACCATTACGAATTTGATAAAGGGAGAAGATAATGAAAAAGTAAACTATACGGAATCGGAACCAACTCCAAGTGAAAATGAAGAACAAGAAAATAAAGATAATAATGAACCGACAATGTATACCATTACACCTTCCTTATCTATTCCTTTAGAAGAAAACATTCAATTGGATGCCTTTTCCTTAAACGGCAATACTTTGTCTTATCAAATCAATAATACCAGTCCAAATCGTTTTGATTTTGATGAGGAGAACTACTATCTAGAACTTTATAGTGAAGATGATACGCTTCTCGCAAGAATTTTACTAGATACAAACGTTGCACGTACGACAAGTACGATGGAAACGATTGTTTTAAATGGTACAACAGCAACTAATGCCAAAAAAATATTATTTGTAAAGAAAGAAGAAAGTGATTATCCAAATGTTGAATTGCAAAAAAATGCTATAGAAGAAGATATCTTAGTTTGTTCTAGTACTATAGAAACAATAACGTATAAGTTTAAAGAAGATAAACTATTTGAAATACAAGATAACGTTAATGTAAACAGTACCAATACAAACTATATATCTTTATTAAACGAATGGAAAACAAAATCAGAAACGTTAAATGCAATGAATGGGGTAAATTCTTTACTCGTAGATGCTGGAACAAGTTTTGCTGTCAATACAAGTGTTGATTTACAAACAGCAAAAGTTTCAAAAGAAGATAGTAAATACTATTATGAGAAAGATACACTTGCTAAAGTCGTAAACTTTGAAATGGAAGCACGTGGTTTTAGTTGTAATTAAAGGAGGGATTTCAAGTGGATTACTTAATTGATATACAAAACTTTCATGGACCACTTGATTTATTATTACATTTGGTACGTTCTACCGAAATGGATATTTATGAAATTGATACAAGTGTCATTATTGAAGAATATTTGAGTTATATTAAAAAATTACAAGATTTAAATATTGATATTGCGAGTGAATTTTTGGTGATGGCTGCAACCCTTGTACATTTAAAAAGTAAAATGTTAATTGGTAGCACCGAAGAAGAAACAAACGATACAGAAGAATATGAAATCAATAGTGAGGAAGAATTAAAACAAAGAATACTAGAATACGAAAAGTATAAAAATATGACGGAAGTCTTTAAAGAATTGGAAGAAAAAAGAGGAGATTTTTTCACAAAAGAACCTGTTTCGTTAAAAGAGTATAGTGATAAAGCCATTACAAATGATGGAAGTATAACCATTGATGATTTAGTAAATGCATTACTTGCTTATCAAGAACGTTTGAATGAGAAAAAACCAATCCAAACGAAAATTACACGAAAAGAACTAAGTGTTGAAGAACGTATGACTTCTATTAAGAAAAGATTAAAAAAGGGAGAAAAAGTGAATTTCGTTGATTTATTTGAAGAAGTGACCAAAGAGTATTTAATTGTTACTTTTTTAGCCATTTTACAAATGAATAAAAATGATGAAATTAATATTTACCAAGAAAAGAACTTTGGAAATATATTTGTGGAGAGTAGGTAAGAAGATGAACTTGTTGGGTGTTTTAGAAGGAATTTTGTTTGTTGTTGGAGATGAAGGAATTACCTTAAATAAAATATGTGAAATTTTGGGCATCAGTTTAGAAGAAGCCAAAAATTTATTAAAAGAGTTAAAAAGTACGTATGAGAGTGATGCACGTGGTATACGTATTAGTTACTTAGGAGACGCTTTTAAATTAACAACAAAACAAGAACATAAAGAGTATTATAAGAAGTTAGTCGAAAATCCGGAAAATAACTTATTAAGTCCCAGTGCATTAGAAGTTCTAGCTATCGTTGCTTATAACCAACCGATTACTAGAGTGGAAATTGATGAAATGCGTGGTGTATCTTCTAGCCATATGATTCGTAGATTAGTAGCAAAAGGTTTACTAAAAGAAGCGGGAAAAAGTACAATGCCCGGTCGACCTAACCTTTACAAAACGACAAGTGATTTTCTAGATTATTTTGGTCTTGCTACTATTGATGATTTACCTTCTATTGATATGAGTCAATATGCCGATAAGGAAGAAGAAAAGGAATTATTTACGAGTATTTATAAAGAAGAAGAGTAAGTGTCAATTGACAAAAACTAGACTTTTCTTCTTTACGTAAAAAATAGTTTTAAAACTTGAAACTTTATGCTATAATCTAGTTATGCCTCTGTGGTGGAATTGGTAGACGCGTTGGACTCAAAATCCAATAGTAGCAATACTGTGTCGGTTCAAGTCCGACCAGAGGCACCAGATTGATAGGAAACTCGGACTTTGTAGTTTGAGTTTTAATATATTTAAAAAAAGGAAGGGTTTTATGATAACAATATATACTGATGATTTCATTGATTTAGCGGATGTTGAAAACTTAAGAAAATGGATTGAATATATGCCTGAATGCTTTACCTCTAATTTTAATGATGCAATGTATAGGGATAGATTGATTGAAGATAGATTCATTTTATATAATATAAATAATTTGTATTCATTTATTGAAGAAACAACTGGAAATAAACTAGATGTTGAAAATAGCCATTTTAGTATTGGACAAACTACTTTAGAACAACATGAAAAATTCAATAAAATCAAAAATAACATTCCTAACTTTGATATACAAAAATATGCAAAATTAAAATTAACCAAAGAGGAACAAGCAATTTGTTATACTTTTGTTAAAAGATGTACTTTAGAAAACTCAGATGAAATTATGAACGAAATTGAAGGTATCCATAATTTTTATTTAAGATCTTATGCGAAATACCTTTTAATTCATTTACCTGAATCAAATTATAGTTTTTCAACTAACAATATAAGAAAACAAGCTAGTAATGCAAATAAAAGATTAGAAAAAGAATTTAAAAGAATTAGAAGAAAAGAAGCTAAAGCTTGGGCACATGCAAGAGATAGAAAATATTACTAACTATTTCTTTTGTTCAAAAGTTGTCGTACGTCTTCCTTTAGGGCACCATTGGCGTTTCTATTCGAACTTTTTCGAATTTCTATATAGAGAACTTGTAAAAAGGCCGCTTTTATGATATTATGTATCTGTCAAGGAAACTTGCATAAGATAAAAAGGGAACATTCAGTTTTTGCGAGTTGAATGTCTACCCAATTAGTATTGTATAGACATTTAATTCAATGAAGAATTAAGTGTCATTTTTTTATTACTACTATCATAACGATAAGGAGAAATAAAATGATAGCAATGAGCTTTAGAACTTTTATAACAAAAGTCTTAGTTTTCATTTTTATCAAACCTCCTTTCTATAAAGATTGGAGGTAGACACTCAACAACTAATATTCCCTATGAAAATTATACTGAACCAAATGTTTTTGATACAATACTTTTATATTAAATTTTGTCAATTTAGAAAATATACTTACATATTGACAATTTAATATGCATATAAATGTAGGTGATAATATGTGCCAAGACTTTAGTAAAATTATGGATTGTGCCATTAAAAGATGTGAAGGAATAATAGATGTTCAGGATGGTGCACAAAAAAATTGCTTTTATCAAATATATCCTTTTACAACAGAAAATATATCAGGTTATATTAATGAATTTGATTTAAAAGATAAATCATTATTAACTGTGGGGTCTTCTGGAGATCAAGCCATAAATGCAATTTTATATGGCTGTCAAGATATTTCTATATTAGAGATTAATCCATACACAAAATTTTATTATTATTTAAAAATAGCTAGTATACTAAATTTAGAATTAAAAGAATTCATGTTATTTTTAAGATTTAAAGATTATCCTAATGTTTTCAAGGATAATAAATTTGTTTTTAATAAAGAATTATATAATAAAGTAAAATTAACGTTACGTTTACTTGATTATGAATCGTATCTATTTTGGGATGAATTATTTAATACTTTTAAACCTATAGATATAAGAAATAATCTGTTTTCTTTAGATGAAAATAGAACCAATGTTATATTAGGTTGTAACCCATATTTAAAAAATTTAACATATTATGAAAAAACAAAAGATAAAATTCAAAAAATATTTCCTCATTTTATAATCGGAGATTTGTTTAAAATTAATTTGAAGAGAAATTATGATAATATTTGGTTGTCAAATATAGGAACATATTTACCTAGACATTTTGTGAAAATTATGACTGATAAATTAGCAGAATCATTAACTCAAAATGGAAATCTTTTAATTAGTTATTTATATCAAACAACAGCAAATACAAAATACGAAGATGGTTGGTGTTTAATATATGATTTAGAAAAAACTTTTAATATTTTAAGAGAATATAATCCAAATTTAATATCTTTCATGGGAGTAGATGGATTAAAGTTTCAAGATTCGAATATAAAAGATTCTATATTAGTCTATAAAAAAAATTAATAAAAAGTTGTCGTACTTCTTTCTTTAGGGTACTAGATTGATTGATACGCGTACTTTTCAATTTATTTGATAAGTTCGAGTTTTTCTACGTGTAAATTTATGCTAAAATATTTATAAATCGAAGTTATCTATTAATTAGATTACATATTTGTATTAGATGAAAGGAGGTACTATGAGTAAATTTAGAGTAGCTTTATTACAATTACAAGCAGAATATAACCAAAATGATGCGTTATTAAAGGGAATTGCATATTGTAAAAAAGCAAAAAAACTAAATGCTGATATTGTCGTTTTCCCTGAAATGTGGAATATGGGTTATGAGATGTTATTTGATGGAGAATTAAAAAAACAAAAGAATAATATAGCCAATTCTAAAATTAAAGAATGGCAAAATAAAGCAATCAGAAATGATAGTGATTTTATAAAAAAATATATGGAACTAGCCAAAAATGAGAAGATAGCCATCGCTTTAACATATATGGAAAAAACAAATAATAAGCCTAAAAATACCGTTATTATTATTGATCGAACAGGAAAAATAATTTTAAAATATTCAAAAGTGCATACAGTTGATTTTAAAATGGAAGCCTATTTACAACCTGGAGATCATTTTGAAACCTGTCAATTGGATTATGGGCGTGGGAAAGTTAAATTGGGAACTATGATTTGTTTTGATAGGGATTTTCCGGAAAGTGCACGCATTTTAATGCTTCAAGGAAGTGAAATAATAATTGTTCCAAATGCATGTAATATGACAAAAATTCGTTTAGAACAATTAAAAGTGCGTGCTTATGAAAATATGGTAGGAATTGTATGTGTAAATTATGCTAATATGGGTGGTAAATCCTCTGCCTTTAGTCCAATTGTAAGAGATCAAGATAAAAACGAAGTAGATAATGAATTATTAATTATGGATGATAAAGAGAATATAAAAGTTGTCGAATATGACATGGATTTCATTAGAAATTATCGAAAACAACAACCTTTTGGGGATTGCTATAGAAAGCCTTTAACATATGGCTTATTAATTTCTAATGATACGCAGATACCTTTTATTAGAAACGATTCAAGAAGAAATGGAATTTAAAAAATGTTAATTTTCTTCACTTGCACTAAATTGATAGACAATTCAAATAAATATGAGATTTGAGAGTGAAAAATAAAGAATATTAGAAAGGAGGTGTTCTTGATGTGGGGAGCCATTATTGGGGATTTAGCAGGGTCTATTTATGAATATCAACAAACACAAAAATTTTGTAAATTAAACCCTCAAGAGTTAATAAGTGAAAAAAGTTTTTATAGCGATGATACAATTGCAACCATTGCCATTTTAGATGCCATTTTAAATAACGGAGAGTATTCCGATTACTTAAAAAAATATGTAAAAGAGTACTTAAACTATAAACCAAAGATGCATCCTTATTTTGAAAACACTTTTTCTGAATATTTTATAAAATGGGCTTTCCAAAATCAAGAAGGTACAAGTATAGGAAATGGTGCTATGATGCGTATTTCTCCTGTTGGTTATTTATTTAATCAAGAAGAAGAGGTAAGAAAACAAGCAAGACTTGCTACGATACCTTCCCATCATTCCAATGAAGCAATAAGTTCTGCTACGACGATTGCTCTTATTATTTACTATGCACGTAAAGGGTTAACAAAAGAAGAAACCATTCAAAAATTACATTTAAGTCTTACTTATTCTGATTTTAACGGTTTTAATGCTACTTGTTCTAAAACAATCGATAATTGTTTATATGCATTATTTACTTCAAATACTTTTGAAGAATCTTTATTAAAAGTGCTATCCTATGGAGGAGATACGGATACAAATGCCTGTATTGTCGGTGCAATGGCAGAGGCTTTGTATGGAGTGGATGAAAAGTTTATTGTGCAGGCTAGAAAAAAGATACCAAAAGAATTTGTTCAAAAAGTAGAAGAAGGCTACAAAAAAGTACGAAAACTTTCTTAAAAAGGGGAGTTTTATATATTTTATCTTGAAATTCTATAGGAAAATTTTCATAAACTGTTTTTGCTTTCTTTAATGCGTATTCTTACCAAGAATTTCATATAGTATAATGGTGAAGATATGAATCTTAAAACAAGCATTATACTATTAACGTATAATCATATTGATTTGACAAAAGATTGTATAGAAAGTATTCGTAAGTTTACTAAAAAAGGAACCTACGAACTTATTGTTGTAGATAATGCCTCTACGGATGAAACGGTTTCTTATTTAAAAGAACAAAAGGATATTAAACTTATTTTAAATAAAGAAAATAAAGGGTTTCCGATTGGATGTAATCAAGGGATAGAAGCATCGGATCCTACAAGTGATATTCTACTTTTAAATAATGATACCGTTGTTACTACAAATTGGCTAACAAACTTAAAAACTTGTCTTTATAGTAATCCTTTTATTGGTGCTGTTGGTGCTGTTAGTAATCACACAGAAAATAGACAGGGTGTAGAGTTTACGTATGAGACAATGGAAGAAATGCAACAAAAAGCAAAAGAAAATAATGAGTCCAATCCTGCTCGTTGGGAAGAGAAGGCTTTTCTAATTGGTTTTTGCCTTTTACTAAAAAGAGAAGTTTTCAATCAAATTGGTTTACTTGATATCAACTATACCCCCGGTTATATTGAAGATAATGACCTTTCCTTGCGTATTTTAGAATCCGGTTATAAATTAATGTTATGTCATGATGTTTTTATTCATCACTATTTAGGAACTTCTTTTCGTAAAGATTTAAATACATTTTATTCTATCCTTTTTAAAAACAGGGAGTATTTCTATCAAAAATGGCATTTTGATACTTTTGTTTTTGATGAGGTAAAAAGTGCATCATTCCCTTTAATGGAAAAATATAAGACGATTTTAGATTTAGATGCCTCTATTGGTGTTAATATTTTAGAACTAAAATATCGTTATAAAGATTGCCTTATTGAAGGAGTCGAAAAGAATAAGCAAAAAAGAACTTTTGCTAAAAAATTTGCTTCTATCTATCCAAATTTAAAGAAAGCAAAAACATATGATTGCATTTTAATCGGTAAAGCTTTAGAGTGGGTAAAAAATCCAATTGCTTTTTTAAAAACGATACAAAAGCATTTAAATAAAAATGGGACGATAATTGGAGAATTTGAAAACGCCTGCAGTTTTAAGCGTATCGAAGCTTTACTAAATGGAAAAAGTACCTTTACGAAAAATACGTTTACCAAACAAGAACTAACACATATTTTACAAAAAACAGGTTTTCAAACTGTTTTCTTTTATTCTTGGTATGAAAATGTAGAGGATAAAACGATGAAAGCATTAGAAAAAGAGTATAGTGAAATTCAATATACGTATTATACGTTTAGAACTACCTTTCATGGTTAAAAAATAAAATTATATGAAATTCTTGACAATCTTTTACGTTTTTGGTATAGTAATACCCAATTAAAGGGGGAGACTACAATGAATTTAAACCAAAAGGAATTATTATTTCAAGAAATTGAAATATTAAAAAACCAACAAAAAGAGGAATATTTAAAAGCACAACAAAGATATTTAGAGTATCAAAGAAAAATTCAATATAAAACACAACAACTAGAAGAATTAATGCGACCAGCTCAAAAAATAAAACGTGCGGTTCCATTTCAATTATATAAAGATGCACCAACATTAAAAACATTATTGGCTTTTGAAATGCGTGGTTGGAGATCTATTCCCTATTATTCTGGTGGAAATTTTGATGTCAAAGAACTTGCAGAAATGATTAAACAAATCTATCAATTTGAAAAAAACGAAGAATATGAAATTTTAGTAATGGGCTTATTAGATCAACAAATAGAAATCAAACATAAAGATATTCTTCATAAAGAAGAAAAAATTGTCGTTGTACCAAAATTATATGTCCTAGTAGGTAAGAAAAAACTAATAAGTCGTTTTGAAGAATTTAATGGGCATTTTATTACTTCTAACCAATTTGCTTCTATTAGATCTATTGTTGAAAATGCCCATGGTAAAGATTTAGTTATATTATCCATTAATAAAACAGAAAAATTAAATGAAGCATTAGATTTGGAATGTGTTACAGGAAGTATAGAAGATAAACAAGGCTATATGAATTACTTTGATAGTGTAGAAAACATGCATTGCTCTTGCTTATTCAATAAATATCAACAAATTATTATTTCCGATTTATCGCAATTAAAAATAAATGGTAGACATCATTTTCGATATAATAAGGATTTATTAAATTTTGAAGTTTATCAAGATGACCGTTTTATTGGAGATATTTTAACTAGTATTTGTATTTATAAAAAAAGCAATAAATTATGGAATTTAACAAGTGATGATTATAATCATATTTTTGAAACATTATATAAAAAGAGTGTTGATATTATAAATCTTGCTCAAAGAGATTTCCCTAAAAGTTTAGAATATAAAGAAGATTATACAAGAAAATTATAATCTTTTTATTTAGTTATCTTTACTATTTTATAAAATAAGAATATAATATTGAAAAAAAAGAAATATTTCATATATACAATTATTAAATTTAGGAGGTTTACATATGGAAGTTATAAAGATAACAGAAGAACAAAGAGACCAATTATGCAGTGAATTAGCAAGATTAACATTTGAATTGAGAAAAGACAAAAGTGTTAGATGTATTTATTTTGCACCCTATAAAGGATTTGGTAGTATTTTAGGTAATGTTTTAGATGTTACAATCGTTAGAAATGGTAGCAAAGATAATGAGTTAGAAGAAAAAATTAAAAAATATAATTTATTTCACCAAGAGCATAATTTTATTCGAAAATTTGGATTTAAAATTTTTTTAGAAACGGATGAAGATATAAGATATACACTAATGGACTTAAATCCTTCTGAATGTAGAAAAAGTAATCATCTAATGAATTCAGTAATCTTATATGATGAAAGTGGAGAATTTACTCAAATAAAAGAACAAATTACGAAGGTAGTTAAAAAGAATGGTGAAGGTACAGTTTATCACTACTATGAAAATCTTGCTGAAGTTTTCCCACCACTTGATGAAACTTTAGATAGAGCAATAGATGATACACGTGTTAAAAGTAAAAAAATGTAATAAAAATATAATTCGTAATGAAATTTTTTAAAGTAGTTTTTTATAGTTTTATAACTACTTTAACTTTTTTTGTAGTTTCAAATTAAGTAATAGGGTCATACTATTTCTTATTTTTTCTAAAGAAAGAGGTTATTATATGTCAAACAAAGAAATAATCTTAAAAGAACTAAAAAAGGGAAAGAGTTTTTTATGTCTAGGTATTTTTTTAATTGTCATTAGTTTTATAATGTTCATTGGTTTTTATTTTGAAGGTCAAGAAAAACTAAATAATTTATACGATTTAAAAGATGTTCGTGTAAGTGATGTCTATGCGAAAATTGATGCACAAGTAATGACAGATTATTTTGCTACCAATGATTATAATGGCATTGAGCATAAAACTTATTTTATTTGGGATGAAGAAAATATTTATATTGTTGATTTGAATGAAAAAACAAGAGTCGCTTTAGAACCTATTTATAACTATTCATATAGTAATGATGAAAATATAGAAAAACCAAATTCTATTTTAATTAAAGGAATGACGAAAAAAATACCGGAGGATTTAAAAAAAATTGCTATTGATTCTTTGAATACTTTTATAGGTCGTGAAGTTGTAAATTCTACAAATTTTAATCAAACGTTTGGGATTGTATACTTAGATACCTTTGTTACTCCAATTATAGCCATACGATCAGATATGCTTTTTTGTCTTCCTATTTTGATTATTGGTCTTTTCCTTGTTGGTTTTTATTTTAATAAAAGAAGAAAAACAAAGAAATGTATTCATCAGTTAGGAAGTGTTTGGGAAGAAGTACAACGTGAAATTGAGAACGATGATACCATCTATTATAAATCTTTTAAACTTTATTTTACCCGTAACTATATTGTTTGTACCTTAAATGGTTTAGAAGTTTACCCTTATAAAGAAATTATTTGGTTGTATTCTTCTACTCATACGACTACCAACTTTTCTACTTTAAAAAGTATCTTTATTAAGACAAAAGATAAAAAAACACATAAACTTCTTTCATTATATATTGTTCGTAAAAGTAAGAATATGTTTGATGAAATCTATGATGCTATTTTAAAACATACACCAAATGCTTTAGAGGGTTACACAAGTGAAAATAAAGAAAAAGTTCAAGAAATGTAAGAAAAAAGCAAAAAAGTCTTCCTTTTTTGGAAATCTTTTGCTAAAATACAACTAGCAGATATAAGTGGGCAAAAAATCCCACTTTTATTATTGAAATGGTGAGGTGAATATGGAAAGTAAATTAAAAAAAATAGAAGAAGCCTTAAGTACAGTTTTAAAAGAAAAAGAAATTAGTATTGATAGTATTACTTTTGAAAGAGAAGGAAAGTATAATTTCTTACGAATTGTTCTTGATAAGGTAAATGGGATTGATTTAGATACAATTGTGGATGCAACAAACTTAATTAATCCAATTCTTGATAAATTAGATTTAATTGATGAAGAATATATTCTTGATGTGTTAAGTAAAGAAAGAGGGAACGAAAATGAATGCTAAAGAATTTTTAAAAGCACTAGACCATATAGTCGAAGAAAAAAATATTAGTCGTGAGGTTGTTTTAGAAGCAATGGAACTTGCTCTTGCAACAGCGTATAAAAAGAATTTTGATTCGAAAACTAATGTACGAGTTGATATTAATCCTGATACAGGAGAAATTAAAGTTATTTCTTATTTAGTGGTTGTGGATGATTATGATGAAGGAACCGAAACAACCGATGAAGAAGGAAATATCGTAAGAATTCCTCCGGAAATTAATGAAGATGCACAAATATTATTAGAGGATGCCCAAGAGATTGTTCCGGGTATAAAGGTTGGAGAAACGATTGAACGTGAAGTAACACCAAAAGATTTTGGACGTGTCGCAACTTCTACGGCCAAACAAGTCATCAACCAAAAAATACGTGAAGCGGAAAGAAGTAGCATTATCGAAGAATTCGCTGATAAAGAAGGCGAAATGATGGTTGGTATGCTTGCGATGGAAGATGCTAAAAACTACTATGTTGATTTAGGAAGAACTCGTGGTATTTTACCAAAAAGTGAAATGATACCAGAAGAAACCGTAGAAATGGGTTCTAGTATTAAAGTTTATATTACCAAAGTTGAAGCAACAACAAAAGGACCACTTATTTTATTATCTCGTAAGCATTATGGTTTTGTAAGACGTTTATTTGAAACAGAAATACCTGAGTTAGCGGATGGAACAATCGAGTTATACGCAGTTGTACGTGAACCAGGAATCCGTAGTAAAGTTGCTGTTTTCTCAACCAACGATAAAGTAGACCCAATCGGGGCTTGTATCGGAGAAAGAGGTAGCCGTATTGCTAGTATCTTAAAAGAATTAAATGGTGAACGTGTCGATTTAGTTTTATATAGTGAGGACCCACAAGAATTTATTAAAAATGCTTTAAGTCCTGCAAAAGACGTTATCGTAAACATTACGGATGAGAAAAATAGAGAAGCCCTTGCTATCGTAAATGACGAAAACTTAAGTCTAGCGATTGGTAAAAAGGGAAGTAACGTAAAACTAGCAAGTCGTTTAACAAAATATAAAATTGATGTAAAAACACTTGCTCAAATTAACGAAGAGGGAAATAAAGCCGAATAAAATTAAAGGAGGATTTATGGAAGTAAAAATATTTTCACATAAAAGTGATCCAGATGGTATAGGGGCTGTAATTTTAGCCAAACTTGTTTTTCAAGATGCGTTATCCATTACTTTAGTAAAAAATGTACAAGAATTAGATAAAGAACTTTCTACTTTTTTAGAAAAAGAAGAGTGGAAGAATTATCAAAAAATATTTGTAACTGATTTATGCCCGAGTGTTTCTATTTTAGAAATAATAGATGCAAATGAAGAATTGAAAGAAAAGATACATATTTTTGATCATCACTTATTTGCCATGCAACAAGTTGAAAAAAATTACTCATTTCTAACGGAAATGGAAAGCAAAGAAAATAAGAAATGTTGTGGAACAAGTTTATTTTACTCCTATTTGCTTTCAGAAAATCTTATAGTAGATAAAGAGAATATCCAAAAGTTTGTAGAAATGACAAGACATACATATGAATGGCAAGAGAAAAATGATTTAGATGCCTTTCATTTACAAATCCTTCATCAATATTTAGGACCTTGGGGATATTTTTATCATTTCACAAACAAACTTGCAAGAAATGAAACTTTTTCTTATAATGAAGAAGAAGTAAGTTGGATACAAGAACAAAATCAACAAAATGAAGATAGGATTAAAGATTTATATCAAAATTTACTTTTAGTCGAAAAGGATAAAATTTTATATGCTATTTCATTAGGAAATTATGAATATCGTAATTTGTTATCCAACTATATTAAAGAAAAGAAAGAAAATATCGATGTATTACTTCTACTAGCAGGAGATACAAAAAATTTTTCTTTTCGTTCTATAAATCCCAGTATTGATGTAAATGAAATTGCAGTCCATTGTGGTGGTGGAGGCCATCCGGAAGCTGCAGGAGGAGAATTGAATCAAGAAAACTTAAAAAGAATTTTGAAGTTTTTTAAAGAATAAAGGATGTGATTTTTTGAAACAAAGAAAAATACCTTTAAGAATGTGCGTTGTAACGAAAGAACGTTTTGAAAAAAAAGACTTAATCCGTATTGTAAGAACCCCAGAAGGACTTGTTGAAATTGATTTAACAGGGAAAAAGAACGGAAAAGGGGCTTATGTGAAAAAGGATTTAGAAGTCATAAAAAAAGCAATGCAAAATAAAATAATAGATAGAGCCTTAGAAGTAGAAGTGCCCACATCTATTTATGAAGAAATAAAAACGATAATAGAAAAGGATGGTGAAGTAAAATGATGAATGTCAAAGAATATGCAGAAAGCGTTGATTTATCCGTTGCTGAAGTTCTTAAAAAAGCTCAAGAAATTGGAATAGAAGTAAAAAATGCAACCGATGAATTAAGTGAAGATGATGTTATTATACTTGATAATGCCATTAGTTTAATTAGCACCGATACGGAAGCAACTTTAGAAGATAATGAAGATATTGATGAAGTTGTGGAAGAAATTATGGGGGCTAGTTCTATTGCCAATATCAAGGATGGTGAAAAGAAACAAAAACTAAAAAAGAAAAGCCAATTGAATAACAACAACCAAGAAGAATATTTAAGTAAACGTAAAGAAATGTATAAACATAAAGAAAAGTTAATGACAAATAGTGTCGATGAAAATGTTATTCTTTACAAATCCAATATGACCGTTAAGGATTTAGCAGAGGAATTAAGTGTCAATGCCAATGAAATCATTATGAAATTAATGACATTAGGCTTAATGGTCAATGTCAATCAAAGTATTGATTTTGATAACGCTTCCTTAATTGCTATGGAATACAATAAAACCCTTAAAAATGAAGAAACCCAAGATGTTGCGAATTTTGAAGAATATGAGATTACGGATAATGAAAGTGATTTAGTTGTTCGCCCTCCTGTTGTTACGATAATGGGACATGTTGACCATGGTAAAACTTCACTTTTGGATTATATTCGTCATTCCAAAGTAACAGAAAGTGAATTTGGTGGTATTACCCAACACATTGGTGCTTACCAAGTCGAACATAATGGTAGTCGTATTACCTTTATTGATACCCCAGGACATGCAGCATTTACTGAAATGCGTGCAAGAGGTGCAAGTGTAACCGATATCGTTATTATCATTGTTGCTGCTGATGATGGCGTTATGCCTCAAACGAAAGAAGCAATTGATCATGCGAAGGCCGCAAATGTACCTATTATTGTAGCTGTTAATAAAATTGATAAACCGGATGCGAATAAAGAAAGAATTCGCCAAGAAATGAGTGAATCAGGAATTACACCAGAAGAATGGGGTGGAGAATATCCATTTGTTGATATATCTGCTAAAACCGGAGAAGGAATTGATTTACTTCTAGAAACCATTTTAACGATTAGTGAAATGAGTAACTTAAAAGCCAATCCAAATCGTTATGCAGTTGGTTCTGTTATTGAAAGTAGAGTTGATAAAAACATTGGTGGTGTTGCCTCTTTATTAATTCAAAATGGTACACTACGTTTAGGAGACCCAGTTGTTGTTGGTACTTGCTTTGGTAAAATACGTACCATGAAAAATGATTTAGGAGAATCTATTGTTAGTGCGGGACCTTCAACTCCTGTTGAAATTACCGGTTTATCGGATAATCCAAGTGCTGGAGACCGTTTTATGGCTTTTGAAACCGAAAGTGAAGCCAAGACGATTGCTAGCAAACGAAAAGATGCCGAAAAGTTTAAGAAAAATAAACCACAATCTTTATCTTTAGATGATTTATTTAATAAAATTAGTGAAGGTCAAAAAGAAATCAATGTCGTTTTAAAAGCGGATGTAAGGGGTAGCGAAGAAGCCGTTCGTAATGCTTTAGAAAAAATTGATATTGAAGGCGTTAAAGTTAAAGTCATTCGTAGTGGTATTGGAACGATTACCGAAAGCGATGTAGTACTTGCTAACGCATCAAACGCTATCATTATTGGATTTAACGTAAGTCCAAGTGGAATGACCAAAGAAATAGCCAAAGAATACAATGTGGAAATTCGCCTTTATACCATTATTTATAAAGTCGTTGAAGAAATGGAACTTGCTATGAAGGGAATGTTAGACCCTGAATTTGAAGAAAATGAACTTGGAGAAGCCGAAATTCGTAAGATATTTAAATTCTCTAAAGTTGGAAATATTGCAGGTTCTTATGTAACCGATGGTATTATTAAAAATGGAAGTTTAGCAAGACTTGTTCGTGATGGTATTGTTCTTTATGAAGGAAAAATAGCAAGTGTACAAAGAGAAAAAGACGTTGTAAAAGAAGTCAAAAAAGGCTTTGAATGTGGTATTACGTTAGAAAACTTTAGTGATATTAAAGAAGGAGATACCATTAAGTCTTATGAAATGGTAGAGGTTAAAAGATGAGTATTAAAATAAAGAGAATCGAAAGTGAAATGACAAAAGTCATTAGTGAGATTTTATTAGAAGAAGCAAGAGATGAACTTTTAAAATCTATTACCATTACCCAAGCTGAAGTTGCAAGTGATCTATCCTATGCTAAAGTCTATTTTACAAGTTTAAGAGAAGATAAAACCCATAAAGAATTAGAAGCCGAAATGTCCGAAGCCTCTTCTTTTATACGCACGAAAGTCGCAGAAAAAATGGATTTACGAAATACACCGCAATTAAAGTTTTTGTATGATGAAACCATTGAATATGCAAATCATATAGAACAAATTATTGATGAAATTCATAAGAAAGAAGAATAAAAATGGAAGGTGTTCTAATTGTCAATAAAGAAGTAGGGTATACAAGTCGTGACGTAGTAAATGTTTTAAATCATGTATATCATACGAAAAGAATCGGACATACAGGAACACTTGACCCTATTGCTCGTGGTGTTTTAGTGGTTTGTATTGGCAAATATACAAAGTTAGTTTCTCATATTACGAGTTATGAAAAAGAGTATGTAGCAACGATTCAGTTAGGAGTTTCTACGGATACGTTAGATACAACCGGTCCAATTTTAAAAACGGAAGAACCAAGAGAGTTAACGGAAGAAGAAATTCGTAAGGTTCTAAACTCTTTTTTAGGAAAAAGTATGCAAGAAGTTCCTAAATATGCTGCTGTTAAAGTAAATGGAAAAAAATTGTACGAATATGCAAGAGAACATATCGAAGTAGAACTTCCCAAAAGAGAAATAGAAATTAAAGAAATTACTTTATTGAACTACGAAGAAAATACAATCACGTTTTCTTGTACTGTATCAAAAGGTACCTACATACGAAGTCTTATTAGGGATATATGTGAAAAACTAGGTGTTTTAGGAACGATGTCTAGTTTAGTTAGAACCAAACAAGGAAACTTTCGAATAGAAGAAAGTAGTACGTTAGAAGATTTAAAAAAAGAAATAATGCGTCCTTTACAATTAGAAGATCTATTTTCCTATCCTATTTATTCTTTAACGGACATTGAATACAAAAGAGTAAAAAATGGGAACTCTTTAGAATTAAAGGAGACAAGTCCTTATGTACTTCTTGCTTATCAAGAAAATGTTATGGCTCTTTATGAAAAGAAAGATACATTTTATAAGCCAATTCTAGTACTATAAAGATAAAGAAATCTAAAAAGCAAGGTTTAAAATGAATTCGACTTCGTTTTAATCTTGCTTTTCATTTAGTATAAAATTTTGTAAATTGCATTTTACAAAATTGTCTATTTTAGCATTTTTGTAAATTATAATTTACAAAAATAAAACTATCTGCTATAATGTTAATGGAGGGATATGTATGATAGAAAGACCTGAATATTTAAAACAATTAATTCAATTTAAAGATAAAAACTTAATTAAAATTGTCACGGGAATAAGAAGATGTGGCAAATCAACTTTATATGAACTCTATATAGAGTATTTAAAAAATAATGGTGTTTCTAATGAACAAATTATCTATCTTAATTTAGAAGATTATACTTTCGATACTATCAAAGATTATAAAGATTTATATGAATATATTGATTCTAAATTAATAAAAGAGAAACAAAACTATGTTTTTATTGATGAAGTACAAAAAGTAATCGATTTTCAAAAAGCCTGTGATAGTTTATATATAAAGAAAAATGTAGATTTATATATTACGGGTTCAAATTCAAAATTATTATCAGGAGAATTAGCAACTTTACTATCAGGAAGATATGTAGAAATAAAAATGTTGCCTTTGTCTTTTAAAGAATACATTTCTTATGTAGGAGAGAATGATATTCAAAAGAAATATGTTGATTATATTACAAAAAGTTCTTTTCCTTATACGTTAATGTTAAATGATACAACAGATATTAAAATGTATTTAGATGGATTATATAATACCGTTATTGTAAATGATATAGCAGATAGAAAAGATATTGCAGATATTGGCATGTTAAAAGATATTATTAAGTTTATGTTTGATAATATTGGAAATATTTGTTCTAGTACAAGTATAGCAAATACTATGACATCAAGTGGACGAAAAATATCTGTTCCTACTGTCGAAAAATATTTGGAAGCATTGGTTGAATCTTACGTTTTGTATAAAGTATCTAGATATGATATAAAAGGAAAAAACTATTTAATTTCTGGGGCAAAATATTATGTTTCTGATGTAGGTTTAAGATATTATTTGTTAGGAAGAAAAATGGGTGATGATGGCAGTATTTTAGAAAATATTGTTTATTTAGAATTATTAAGAAGAGGATATGAGGTTTATATTGGAAAACAAGATATGAATGAGGTTGATTTTGTTGCCATAAATGAAAAAGGAATAGAGTATTATCAAGTAAGTTATACGGTAAAAGATGAAAAAACTTTAGAAAGAGAACTAAATTCTTTAGAAAGTATTAGTGACCATAATCCCAAATATTTACTTACAACCGATTATACCCCGTATACATCTTATAATGGAATTAAACAAATCAATGTCTTTGATTGGCTTTTAAATAAATAAGAAAAATCAAGTGAAACCATTTGATTTTTCGTTTTTAGTGTGTTAAAGTAGTACTACTCAAAAGGGGAGGAAAGGGAATATTATGGAAGAAATTAAAAAGATTGCAGAAGTTCTTTACAATAAAATGCGTAATGAAAATATTAAGTATGTAGAAGAGTTAGCACATTTAAATCTAGAATATCAATCTCACGTTTTAGAAGAATATGCAATCAGCAAGTTAGATATTGAAAAAGCGATTGAAAATAAAGAAGATTTGAATCAAATTTATACTTATTCTTTACAAAATTATATAAATGTAGATATGAATGCTTTTTTTAGCTATGTTTCTATGGTAAGAAATAATATAGGGCTGAATGCTTTTGTTGATGATATTTTAAAAACTTCTACTTTGGATATGGAAAGGAATTTCTCTTGGATACCTAATGTTTTAGAATGTTTTACTTATGAAGAAGGGTTAAACATCAAAAGAGCCTTTTTAATAGTAATGACCAATTTTACTGATATAGTATCTTTAAACAATTCAACTATTGATCAACTTTATTGCACAATTATGAACAGTTTAGAAGAAAGTGCAAAAAAAACATTGCATTTTTAAGTCTATTTATAATATAATATAAACGAAGTTTATTCTTGGTTTGAAAATGCCTCGTTTTCTTACTCAGATTAAACCAATTATAGAAAAAGGAGGAAATGTTATGACAATTACCAAAGAAGAAAAACAAGCTATCATAAAAGAGTTTGGTAAAAATAAGAATGATTGTGGTTCTACGGAAGTTCAAATTGCAATTCTTACAAAAAAGATTAATGCACTAACAGAACATTTAAAAGTACATATCCATGATTTTCATTCTAAAAGAGGACTTTTAATGATGGTTGGTAAAAGAAGAAAATTATTAGATTACTTAAAAGAAACTGACGTTGTTGCTTATCGTAATCTAATTGAAAAATTAAATTTAAGAAAATAGGGCACTTCTTTTTAAAGTGTCTTTTTTTATGGTATTTATGGTAGTAATGGAGGAACTATATGAAGAAAGTATTTAAATTAGATTTTTTAGGAAGAGAATTGGTTGTTGAAACAGGAGAATTAGCAAAACAAACGAATGGTTCTGTTTTAGTTCGTTATGGCGATACTGTTATTTTATCCGTTTGTGTTATGGGAAAAAATACAATTACGGCAGACTTTTTTCCATTAACGGTTTTGTACCAAGAAAAATTATATTCGGTAGGTAAAATACCAGGTGGATTTATTAAAAGAGAAGGTCGTCCTACAGATGAAGCAACTCTTGCAGCAAGAATTATCGACCGTCCGATTCGACCTATGTTTGATGAAAACTTAAGAAATGAAATTCAAGTGATCAATACGGTTTTATCTGTTGATCAAGATAACTCACCTATTATGGCAGCCTTATTTGGTTCAAGTTTGTGTTTGGGTATAAGTGATATTCCATTTGATGGACCAGTTGCAGGTGTTGTTGTTGGTAAAATTGGAAAAGAGTTTATTATTAATCCAACGGTAGAACAGTTAGAACAAAGTAGTTTAAATCTTACAGTAGCAGGTACAAAAGATGCTATTTGTATGGTTGAAGCAGGAGCTCAAGAATTAAGTGAAAAAGATATGTTAGAAGCCTTAATGTTTGGGCACGAACATATTAAAATGCTTTGTGAATTTGAGCAAAAGATTATTGATGAAATCGGTAAAGAAAAACAAGAACTAGCCGTTGCTTCTATCGATGAAGAATTAGAACGTGCCGTAAGAGATTATGCAACCAAAGATATGCTTGCTGCCATTCAAATTAAAGATAAACTAGCAAGTTACGAACGTATTGAAGAAGTAAAGAATTCTACTTTAGAAAATTTTGCTGAAATTTATGCAAATGATGAAAATATCGAACAAATCTTAAAGGATGTTAAAAAAGTGGTTGATACCATTGAAGGCGATGAAGTAAGACGTTTAATCACCGATAAAAAAATAAGACCAGATGGTAGAAAAATGGATGAAATTAGACACTTGGATGCCCAAGTTGATATTTTACCTAGACCTCACGGTAGTGCTTTATTTACTCGTGGAGAAACCCAAAGTTTAGCAACTACTACTCTAGGGGCTATTGGAGAACATCAAATTCTTGATGGACTTGGACTAGAAGATTCCAAACGTTTTATGCTTCACTATAACTTCCCACAATTTTCTGTTGGAGAAACAGGAAGATATGGTTCTCCAGGAAGACGTGAAATCGGTCATGGAGCTTTAGGAGAAAGAGCCCTTTTACAAGTGATTCCGAGTGAAGAAGAATTCCCATATACGATTCGTGTAGTAAGTGAAATTCTAGAAAGTAATGGGTCAAGTAGTCAAGCCACTATTTGTGCTGGATGCTTATCTTTAATGGCAGCAGGTGTTCCGATAAAGAAACCGGTTGCAGGTATAGCCATGGGATTAATTACAAATGGAAAGAAATACACCATTTTAACGGATATCGCAGGATTAGAAGACCATATGGGAGATATGGACTTTAAAGTAGCAGGTACAAAAGATGGTATTTGTGCTTTACAAATGGATATTAAAATTAAAGGGGTAACGAAAGAAATCTTAAAAGAAGCTCTTGCCCAAGCTAAGAAAGCAAGACTTGAAATACTAGATGTAATGGCAGATTGTATTAAAGAACCTAGAAAAGAATTATCTCCATATGCACCTAAAATTGATACATTTAAAATTGATCCTGAAAAGATTAAAGATGTTATTGGTCGTGGTGGAGAAATGATTACCAAAATTATCTTAGAAGCAAGTAATGTTGCGACCGTCAATGATAAAGATGCGGTTAAAGTAGACTTAGAAGATGATGGACGTGTTATTATTTACCATACAGATCCTGAAATCATTCAAAAGACTAAAGAAATGATTTTAAATGTTGTTCGTGAGGTAGAAGAAGGAGAAATTTATACTGGAACGGTTACCAAAGTAGAAGATTTTGGTTGCTTTGTTGAATTATGGAGTGGTTGTGAAGGTTTAGTTCATGTTTCACAACTTGCTTATGAACGTGTAAATAAACCAAGTGATTTATTTAAAGTAGGAGATAAAATTGTTGTTAAGAGTTTAGGTTATGACAATAGAGGACGTTTAAATTTATCTCGTAAAGAAGCATTACCAAAACCTAAAGAAAAAGAAGAGAAGAAAGAAAAGACAACGAAAGAGAAAAAGAAAACAAAGAAAGAGGAAAAATAAAGCCTCTTTTTTTCATACTTGAAACACACGTGAGAAGTGTGCTAAAATAAATTTAAGATAAGGAGAGAAGAAAAATGAAGAAATTAAGAAATACTCTCCCAACCATTGAAAAT
>CANROY010000009.1 GCA_947632355.1 uncultured Bacilli bacterium | reverse complement strand
AGTCTACAGCCTTAAAGGACTACTTATGTGTGCTTGAAACAATCACATTTGCACTGGTTTTTATGCTGATTTAATCCCAAGAGTTACAGGAAGTCTGCAACTCCTCCCACCGTGCTTTGTAGTACACACTCCTTCAAGGTTGTTATTATAGATATAAAATAAATTTAGTTCAAGTTTTCATGACTATGTGTGCCTTGAACGAAGTGAAAGGAATGTGTGTTTTTATGGACAAAATTATCAACATTGCTGTTGTTGCTCACGTAGATGCCGGTAAGAGTACTTTAGTAGATGCCTTACTAGAACAAAACGGCGTATTTGATTCTCACGAAACACCTGTTGACTGTGTAATGGACAGTAATGATATAGAAAGAGAAAGAGGAATTACCATTTATTCTAAAAACTGTGCCATTCGTTATAAAGATGTAAAAATTAATATCGTAGATACTCCAGGGCATGCTGATTTTTCAAGTGAAGTAGAACGTGTTATTAAAACAGTAGATACAGTAGTTTTATTAGTGGACTCTGCAGAAGGACCAATGCCTCAAACAAGATTTGTTTTAAAGAAAGCCTTAGAACAAAATTTAAGACCAATTTTATTTATTAACAAAATTGATAAGAAAGATGCAAGACCCCTAGAAGTTGTCGATATGACTTTCAATTTATTTATGGAGTTAAATGCCACCGACGAACAACTTGATTTCCCAATTATCTATGGAGTAGCAAGAGAGGGAATTGCCAAGAAATCTTTAGAAGAAGAATCCGATTCTATTGCACCACTTCTTGATACCATTTTAGAAGTCGTAAAACCATATGAAGGAAATGAAAGTGACCCCCTACAATTACAAATTTCTAATTTAGATTATGATGAGTATATTGGGCGCCTTGGTATTGGTCGCGTTACTCGTGGATGTATTAAGGTGGGAGAAACCGTTTCCTTATCTAAAAATGATGGCCGTTTAGAAACATTTAAGATTACCAAACTTTTTGTAAACGAAGGCTTAAAAAGAGTAGAAAAAGAGATTGCGTACTATGGAGATATTGTAACGATTGCAGGTTGCCCTGATATTTCGATTGGAGATACCATTTGCGATAAAGACCATATCGACCCACTTCCACCAATTGAGATTGAAAGACCAACTCTATCCATGAACTTCTTAGTAAATAGTAGTCCATTTGCAGGACGTAGTGGAAAATTCTTAACCAATCGTCATATTAAAGAAAGATTGGATAAAGAATTACAAACCAATGTTGGTTTAGTCGTAGAAGAATTAAATGGAGCAGATGGCTATAAAGTAAGTGGACGTGGTGAATTACATTTGTCTATTTTACTTGAAAACATGCGTCGTGAAGGGTATGAACTTTCTGTATCTAAACCACAAGTACTATTTGAAGAAAGAGATGGAAAAAAGTACGAACCATTTGAACGTGTCATTATCAATTGTCCTGAAGAATACTCAGGAACCGTTATAAGTGATTTACAAGAAAGAAAAGGGCAATTACTTGTTGTATCCAGTGATAATGGAGAGGCCCATTTAGAGTTTAGTGCACCAACGAGAGGATTAATTGGTTATAGAAGTTCCTTTATAACAAATACGCGTGGTGAAGGAATTATGGTACGTAGTTTTGATGAATATAAACCATATGTTGGAGAAATTACAAGAAGAAAAAATGGTGTTTTAGTTTCTATGGAAAATGGTAAAGCCCTAGGGTATTCTTTATGGAACTTACAAGATAGAGGAACTTTGATTATTGAACCAGCTACTGAAGTTTATATCGGTATGATTGTTGGTATTCATAATCGTGATAATGACTTAGATGTCAATCCTTGTAAAAATAAAAACTTAACCAATACACGTAGTAGTGGAGCAGATGAAGCTATTAACTTAACAACACCAAAAACATTCACATTAGAAGAAGCTTTAGAATTTATTGAAGAAGATGAATACGTTGAAGTTACACCTGATGCGATTCGTTTAAGAAAACAATACTTAGATCCAAAAGATCGTTATCGCAATAGAAAAGTCGCTTAAAGTGGTTTTTTTGTTGCAATCGAAAATATATTGAATTATAATAGACAGTACGAAAGGAAGAGAGAAGAATGTTTGGAAAAAATAGAAAAAAGCAAAAGAGAGAAGAATTAAAGATTGCAGTAGAACCATTATTTGAAGAGCCATTATCTTTAGAACCATTAACTATAGAAAAACCAAAAATAGGAGAAGTTTTTGTTGCGGTTTGTGCAGATTTTATTGATGTAAAAATAATTAGAAATACTGATGGAACACTTCAATATCATAATAATCATTGCTTAGGTTCTACGATTCAAAATGCAATCACTTTACTAAAATATGAAGGGGAAGGAATATTTACAGAGTATTATACTCAAAAAACAGTACTTTTACTTTCAGATTACATTTTTGCAAAAGGTAATTCATTTGCAGAAGAATATGGTCTTAGTAGATATGTAAATATGTCTGATGATGAGTTAAATCGTTGTTTTTCAGAAAATCAAGTTTTAGTTACTAAGTTTAGAAAAATATATGATGTGGATAAACAACAAATAGGAAAACAAGAAGCAAATCGTGATAAGTTAATATCTATAATGAATGAATTTTTTGATAATGCTCAATTTGAATTTGAAAATAAACGTGAACAATTTCTAAATGGCGAACAAATTATAGAAGATTTTGGAAAAGCTGTAACACGTAAATTAGAAAAATAATACAACTTGTCGAAAATGATGAGTTGTTTTTCTTTACACAAAACGCTTAGGACTTTTTTGTTGCAATCGAAAATATTTTGAATTATAATAAAGAGCACGAAAGGAGAAATCAGAATGTCTGAAGAAAGCAAAATTTTAGAAGAACCGAAAATAGGAGAAATAGTTGCAACTAAAATTGAATACATTTGCGGTATTAAAATAATACGTGAAGTAGATGGAAAACTTCAATTTAATCATATTTCTCATTCAGAAGGTCTAGAAAAAATAACCTTATTAAAATATGAAGGGAATGGTATTTTTACGGAATATTATACACAAAAGCAATTACTTTTCCTTCCAATTGATGTCTATGGAAAATACAGTTCTTTTGCCAAAGAGTATGGTTTTAGTAAATATGAAAATATGAATGAAACTGATTTAAATTGCTATTTTTCTAAAAATCCTATTGTAGTTGCCTATTTTAAAAAGGTTAATAACGATGCTAAAATAAAAATTGCAAAACAAGAATCAATTCGTGATGAGTTAATATCTATAATAAACAATTTGTTTGATAATATGCAATATGAATTTAATAATTTATATGAACAATTTTTAAAAGGTTCTAAAATTGTAGAAGATTTTGAAAAAGATGTAACACGTAAATTAGAAAAATAATAGTAGAAAAAAAGGAGAGGGAAGAATGGTTAAAAAAGATGATATCGGTAAACCAAAGATTTGTATTGAAGAACCAAAAATAGGAGAAGTTTTTTCAACTCGCCTAACTTGTTTAAACCAATTTGCTTATTCTTATGGGTCAGAAGATAAGTTAACATTTGGTGTGAGACAAATTAGTGATTTAGATGCAATCACTTTATTAAAATATTGTGGAAATGGTATTTTTCAAGAGTATTACACGGGAAGAGGAATTCTTTTTTGCCCAGTTAATGTATTAGAATATTCAACTTCTTTTGAAAAAAGGTATGATTTTGAAAGATTTCTAGAAAACCCTTTTGGTTATTATAGTTTTCTTTCTAGATTTCCAATTTTCTTTTATACGTGTTGGGATATCAATGATGAAATAAAAATAAAAATAGCGAAACAGGAAGAACTTAAAGAAGATATAATAACACAATTAGAAGCGTCGTTTATACAAGGAAAGTCGGATTTTGAATCTTCTTATGAATATGTTAAGAATTATCCATATATGGAGCGTGGAGAACAAATTATAAAAGAATTTGAAAAGAGTGTAATACGTAAATTAGAAAAATAATACAACTTGTCGAAAGGATGAGTTGTTTTTCTTTGCTCGATACCATTTTGCCGACGTCGGGAAAATGGTCTAAAATAAACAAATTTGTTCTTGCTAAACAAAGCAAATCTTTTAGACAAAAAAAGATTGAGTTGTTAAAGGAATATCCAAAATATCATAAATAATGTTAAAGTAGTTTGTGAAAGAAGCAATAAGCTTATTGATGACCATTTTTCCCAAGTGGGAAAAATGGTGGAAATAGGTTTAAGAACAATTAATTTAAAAGAATAGAAAAATTCGATTTTGGTATAAACGCCAAAATCGTTAATATTGATTCACAAATATCATTTTGCCGACGTCGGCAAAATGATCAAAAACAAGCATTAATACCATTTTGTCGGCGCCGACAAAATGGTATAAACTAAATTAATTCTTGCTAAAAAGAAATATATATTGTATATTTTAATTACAAAAAGATTTTTTGTATCAAACCCCCAAAAAAATACTTTATATTTTCAAAAAATTAGAAAGGGTGATGGTATGAAAAATGAATTAACTAAATATCAAGAAAAGACTTTTGAAAATATTAAACACGTTGATGAATATGGCGTGGAATTTTGGTTTGCTAGAGAATTAATGGTAGCACTTAAATATTTAAAATGGCCTAACTTTGTAAGTGTTATTGAGAAAGCAAAAAGTGCTTGTCAGCTAAGCAATATTAATATTGATGATCATTTTGCCGACGTCGGCAAAATGATAGATTTGCCTAAAGGTGCCATAAAAACAATTGATGATTATAAACTCTCACGATATGCTTGTTACTTAATTGCTCAAAATGGAGATTCTAGAAAAGAAAGTATAGCACTTGCTCAAACATACTTTGCTATACAAACAAGACGCCAAGAACTAAGTGAAAAAGAATATAGTGCATTAACGGAAGATGAAAAAAGACTGTATCAAAGAGACTTGACAAGAAAAGGAAATTATTCTTTAAATATTACAGCAAAAAATGCCGGTGTAAAAAATTTCGATAAGTTTCATAATTTTGGTTATAAAGGTTTATACAATGGAGAAACGGCTAATGATATTGCCAAAAGAAAAGGACTGCGTTATAGAGAAGATATATTAGATAATATGGGAAGTGATGAACTGATTGCTAATTTATTTCGTATATCACAAACAGAACAAAAATTAAAACGGGACAATGTGAATATTGAAAATGATGCAAATGAAACATACTATAGAATTGGAAAAAATATTAGAGAGGTTATACAAAAGAATGGTGGAATAATGCCTGAAGATTTACCAACTCCTAAAAAATCAATTAAAGAGTTAGAAAAAGAAAAGAAAAAAAATCTAATAAATACCGATATATAACAATATTTTACTATACTAATTTATCTTGTAATATTAAAAAAACACAAGTATAATATCTTTTAAGAAATGAGGAAGAATATTCATGAAACAAGAAAATGAAACTAAAAAAATGATGGACGAGCCAAAAATTGGACAAGTTGTAGTAACTTATGCTAATTATATTTATGGAGTTAAATTTGGTGTTCAACAAGGTACATATACATTTTCTCTAAAAGATATCGATCAATCGGATGCTATAGGTGATCCAGCATTATTATTAAAATATGAAGGAAATGGTATTTTTACTGAATATTATACACAACAAAAGTTACTATTTGCTATAGATTTTGATCCATCGGAATGGAATTTGGAAAAATATTCGGATTTTGCTATTAAAAATAATTACTTCAATTATCGTACATCTAAAGATATAGAAACGAATATTGAACTTATAAATAAATTCAAAGCTTATCCTTTAATTATTAAAAAATTTTGGGACTATATTAAAGATGAAGACAAAGAATTATTAGCAGATCAAGATGAAAATACAATTCGAACTGGATTGAACGAATTATTTAGTCAATACAAAAATCAATTTTATGAAAGTTTAGCATCTGTATATCAATATGATAAAAAAATAGCTTTAGCGGATAATATGATTTATGATTTTGAACATGGTATTAGTCGTAAGTTAGTAAAAAAGGATGAAGATGCAAAAGAGAATGCAAATTAATAATTGCATTTTTTTTATCTCTTTTGTATACTAAACATAGTTAAAAAAAGGAAGTGGACTTATGGAAAGACAATTTACAGAGCAAGAAATCGTTAGAAGAGAAAAACTGAAAAATATTAAAAATCCTTATCCAGAAAAATATGAAACCAATTATTCTATTAAAGAAGCAAGTATGCTAGAGGATGGAACAACGGGTGTACGTGTTGCTGGACGTATTGTGTTAATGCGTAAGATGGGAAAAATGTCTTTCTTAACGATTGGAGATATTGGTGGAAAAATACAAATTTCTATTAAAATCGATATGGTTGGAGAAGAAAAATACCAAAAATTTAAAGAAAATTTTGATTTAGGAGATTTTATTGGCGTAGAAGGAGAAGTTTTTACCACCCATACAGGAGAAAAAACCGTACGTGCAAGTGAATTTACGTTTTTAGGAAAAGCTCTAAAACCTCTACCAGAAAAATTTCACGGATTAGAAGACCAAGAAACGATTTATCGTAATCGTTATGTCGATTTAATTACGAATGATGAATCAAAAGAAAAATTCTTACTTAGAAGTCGTCTTATATGGGAGATAAGAAAGTATTTAAATGATTTGGGATACGTAGAAATTGAAACACCTATTTTAAATAATAAAGCAAGTGGAGCAACAGCAAAGCCATTTATTACGCATCATAATGCTTTAGATATTGATTTGTATTTAAGAATTGCTCCAGAAACCTATTTAAAAAGAGCTGTTGTTGGAGGATTTACCAAAGTATTTGAAATTGCTCGTTGCTTTCGTAATGAAGGTATGGATGCCACCCACTTACAAGATTTTACAATGATTGAAGGATATGGTGCTTACTTAAATTATCAAGACAATATGAAACTGTTAAGAGAAATGTTACAAACGATTGTTAAAAACTTATTTGGAACTTTAGAAATTCAAATAGGGGACAAAATGGTTGATTTGAGTGGCGAATGGGAAGTTTCTACATTTAAAGATTTAATTTTAAAATATTCAAATATTGATATCGACACCTATAATACAAAAGAAACTTTACTAGCAAAAATTAAAGAAGAACACATTGAGATTGATAGCGATGTACCTCTAGAAAATTTAGGATATGGTAACTTAGTGGATCAACTTTATAAAAAAGTAGCAAGACCAAACATTATTGGGCCACTTTATATGACAAGTCATCCAATTAGTTTATCTCCTCTTGCTCGTGCAAACGATGAAAATAAAGAAATTACGGATCGTTTCCAATTAATTATCAATGGTGCAGAAATCATCAATGCTTACTCTGAACTAGTAGATCCGCAAGAACAAGAAAGAAGATTACTTCATCAAGCCGAGTTAAAGGCGAGTGGTGATGAAGAAGCCATGCCAATGGATTATGATTACATTGAAGCCATGGAATATGGTATGCCTCCAATCTCTGGATGGGGTATGGGAATTGACCGTTTAATGCAACTTTTAACAAACTCTGATAATATTAAAGATTGTATTTTATTCCCACTTATGAAACCAAAAGACTAGAAAATAAAGACAAACTACAAATTTGTCTTTTTTTTGCCATTTTTTGGTGCTATAATCATATCTAGGAGGAAGAAATATGAAAAAAATTAAAAGTATGTTTGAAAAACATGATTTATTTAAAATTGTACTATTAGCGGTTTTAATTACGATTGTTTTCACATGGATTATTCCTTATGGACAAATTGCTAGTGGAACCTACACAAAAGTTGGTCTTGCTAGACAAGGACTTAGTGATATTCTACTTGCAGGTGTTTATGGTGGAAGTTTGTTTATTCAACAAATCATATTCATTGTTTTCATAGGATTATTTTATGGAATCTTAAGCCATATTAGTGGCTACAAAGCATTAGTAAATAAAATTGCTGATAAATTAAAAGGAAAGGAAAAATTATTTGTTATTGTATCTACATTACTTGTTGCATTACTTACAAGTATCTTATCACAAGTTTATGTTGTATTAATTTTTATACCATTTATTATTAATATAGCAAGTAGATTAAAACTTGATAAGATTACCACATTCTTATGTTCTTTTGGAGCAATGATTGTTGGTGTACTTGGTGCAACTTATGGTACAGATGGACTTACATCTTTCATTTATTACTTAAATTATTATCAATCTGTAACGATTGTAGATGAAGTTGCAATTCGTTTTGGAATGCTTGCTCTTGCTTTTGTTCTTTATACATTCTTTACTTTACAACATATGAATAAAGTTAGCAAGAAAGAAGAAAAAGTTGAAGATATCTATGTAGTAGAGGATGAAAAGAGTAAAAAAGTAAAAGTATGGCCAATGATTGTTTTCTTAAGCATTATTGCTATTTGCACAATTTTAGGTTATGTTAATTGGAGTGAAAACTTTAATATTGAAATATTTAATGATTTTCATACTTGGTTAACAGGCTTAAAAATTGGTGAATATACAGTTGTATCTTATATTCTAGGTGCTAACGCTACTGCATTAGGTGCTTGGGATTTATATACAATTACAGTGATTATGGCTCTTGTATTACTAGTTGCTGTTATCGTTTACCGTGTTAAATTTGATGAAATAATCGAAAATGCTTTAGAAGGAATTAAAAATATAGTAAAACCAATTTTATTGCTATTAATGATTTATTCTATATTTGCTTTCCTTTATTGGAATCCATTTACAGGAACTATTTGTAATTGGATTACACATTTTGCTGATGGATTCAACCCATTCTTAGCAAGTTTATCTGCTATAGTATCTTCATTCTTCCATATTGATTTTGGTTATACAGGTTTTGTACTTGGAGATATTCTTTCTACTACCTATGGGGAATTCTTTAATTTAGGAATTTTAATCTATTCAACGATGAATGGTTTAGTACAATTTGTAGCTCCAACAAGTGTTTTACTAATCTTTGGTTTAAGTTATTTAAATATACCTTATAAAAATTGGATTAAACATATTTGGAAGTTTGCATTATGTATGCTAGCCTTCTTAGTAATCATCTTTGCATTACTAGCATACGTTTAATAAAAAAGAAAAGTCACAAAAAGTGGCTTTTTTTGTGGCTTTCACACTTCCTTATCTTTTTTAATCTACATACTATAAAGTAGAGTTGATACTATGCATTTTATAAAAGAACAAATAAATCTAATTAAAAGAAAAGATCCTGCTATTAAAAGTACGTGGGAAGTTTTTTTATACCCCAGTTTTATTGCACAAGTTTATCATAAGATAACTAATTTTTTCTATCGTCATCATCATTATTTTTTAGCACGTTTATTATCCGAAAAAGCCAAAAGAAAAACAGGAATTGAAATTCATCCGGGAGCCACGATTGGTAAAAACTTATTTATTGACCATGGCTCAGGTGTTGTGATTGGAGAAACAACTATTATTAAAGATAATGTAACCATTTATCATGGTGTTACTTTAGGTGGTGTAAAAAATACGCAAGAAAAAAGACATCCTACTATTGAAGAGAATGTTATCATTGGTGCACATGCTCAAATTTTAGGAAATATTACGATTGGTAAAAATGTCAAAGTAGGTGCAGGTGCTGTTGTCTTAGAAAACGTTGGAGAAAATAAAACAGTTGTTGGAATACCTGCTAAAGAAGTAAATAAAAAAACTTTTGTCTAGTTGTGTCGAAAAGCTTGAAATTTATTTTTTTATCTCTATAATAACTTCCCGTTACCGAGAAAGGGTGGCGTTTACTACAAATTTTATCTTTTTATAATTTGGGGGTTTTGGTTGTATATCGTTCTCCAAATCTATAACTAGAAAGGATTGGTAGTTATGACGAAAGAATTACTTCATTTTTTACTTGATGTTTTTCTACTCGTTGTTATAGTTATGCTTTTCGTAATTATATTACGATTGACATAAGAAAAGCGCCATACCAAAACATTTATGTAATGGTATAACGCACAGAACAACTAGTAGCGTTACCTAATCTCGGTAACACTTACATTTTGATTATAATAAATTTTTATAGATTTTGCAAATTTAATCTTCATTTATTTATATTCTATATGGAGTATTGTGTGATCCGTTTCCATTGGTATATAAAATTTCTTTTTTTAAATAGAAAGTTGGTTTTATATAAGCCGATTGATTTATTGCCAAATTAAACACTTCTCCATTTTTTTGTAATGCTATTGCATTATATTGATTGCCATTTGTATCACTTCCAATATTGATAGTCCAATAATATTTTTCGGTATCATATAACCAACTATTATTTTTATAACTTGCATATTCATTTTTTTCGTAATCAGCAGCTGTTTTTTTAAGCATTCAATTCTAGATATTCAATTATTTCTTTCATTCAGCAAATTAAAAATGACTGCTTCAGAATTAATCAAATATAATCCAAGTCATAAAACGAATTTTACTAGAGTAGATGAAAGAAAATAAATCTATTGCACAACACCTCAAAAACGTTTAAAATACAATGTAAGAGGTGAAAACGTATGGGATCTGTTTATGAACATGTTATGAATTTTAAAAAGAAATATCCTAGAACAGTTACTTGGTATCGTTTAAAAAAACATAGCGATGTTATTGAACGTCACTTAAATCCAGGAGAAGAAGTTTTATATGCATTTGCAGGGCAAAAAAATGATAATCCTTTAGATTTCTTTTCTACATCTATTATTTGTCTTACCAATAAAAGAATTTTAATTGGACAAAAAAGATTTTTATTCGGGTATAGTTTAAGTTCTATTACTCCTGATTTATTTAATGATATGGAAATTTATCGTGGCATCTTTTGGGGTAAAATTACCATTGATACGGTAAAAGAAGTTGTTGTGCTTACGAACTTAGATAAAAAGAGTTTGCCAGAAATTGAAACCAATATTAGTGAATTTATGATGAAGGAAAAACAAAAATATGCACAAGTTAAACAAGATTAAAATTGGAAAATTATTTTTCTGCTTTCTTTTATTTCTTTTTATTCTATATGTACTTTTTCATAGTAGAACCTATGAAGTAAACTATACCTTAGAAGATGTTTCTGTGACTGAAAAATATGATAAAAAAGAACAAGTGTATCGTTTTATCCTAAAAAGAAACGACCAAGAATTTTTTACTCTTTTTGAACATAAATATTTCCATTCTAAAAAATTAATTCAAGATATCGAAGTAAGAGAAAAGGATGACACCCTATGTCTTATTCCAAAAAGTAAAAAACTTTCCTTTGTTCCATTATGTCAAAAAAATGGCGAATGGATTAGTTATACGTTCGTAAAAGATACCGATTTAATACCAGAAGAGTATCAAAAAACACAAGAAAGTGAAGAAAAAAGTTATAAGGATTTCACTTTATACAACTTAGATAATAAAAAATACTATATATGGAACTATACAGGTTTTTATGTGATGACGAAAGATATACAAAAAGAAATGAAACTTTTTAATAGTGATGTGTATAATATTCCATTAACCACGAAAACAAAAGAGTATTTGCTTATTGCCAATTATGATGAAAAGTATGCTTTTACGAAATTCTATGTAATTGATACAAAAAAAGATAAAGTACGAGAATTATATTTAAAAGAAGAAATACCTTATGATGCTTACTTTTTAGGTTCAACAAGTAAAAAGACCTATTTAGTAGACAAAAAAAATAAAAAAGAATATGAAATTTATCCAAAACGTTTGTTAATTGAAAATATTGTTCATAACAACCAAGGAACGATTTTAAAAGAAGATAAATGGGAATCTATTGGCATTCAATCTTTGGTTAGTAATGAAAATGCTTTTACCCACAAAGAATATACCTCTTTTGCCATTGAAAATAATACATTATATAAAGTACAAGATACGTATAAAACAAAAGTAACAGAAAAAGAAGTTAAAGAAATTGTTACGTATGATCAAGAAAACGTTTACTATTTAGTAGATGATAAACTCTATTCTTATAATGATACATTTGGAGAGGTATTAATAATGAGTCATTTTGAATGGAATTTCAATTATAAAAATATGATTTATATTTTTTAACTGAAATTCTTTTTTATGTTAGAAAGGGAAATTTCCCTTGCTCCCTATAGGTAAATATGCTATACTTTTAATAGTAAGGAGCATAGGTTCTATGGATAATGAAGATAAGATAAATGATTATCAAGAACAATATGATATTTTAGTTGAAGAAGAAAAAGAAAAGCAAAATAGAAAAACATTTTGGCTCATTTTTATTTGCTTATTTGCTATCTTAATTTCTGTTCTAGGAGCAACGTATTCTTACTACCGTGTTTTTACAATAGAAAAACCACAAATGAATTTAGATACCAATGGGGATGGGAAACCGGATTTAAATGTTGATTTAGATAATGATGGTATTTGTGATGTCAATTGTGATATCGATAATGATGGGAAGCCAGATACCAATTTAGATTATAGAGGAGATTTAAAACCACATTTTAATTTAGATTTAGATGGGGATGGGAAACCGGATGATAATTTATTAAACCAAGATACGAATAATGATGGTATATGTGATATAAACTGTGATACGGATGGGGATGGACATCCGGATACGAATCACGATATAGATGGTAATGGAACGCCGGATATTAATATAGATACGGATAATGATGGAGAGCCTGATTTAAATGTTGATACAAGTAATGATGGTATACCGGATACGAATATCGATACCGATGGGGATGGCAAACCGGATAAGAATGTAGATAACGATGGTGATGGTATTTGTGATGAGAATTGTGTAGAAAATACGCCAAAACCAGAGGAACCAATTGTTGAAGTAAATGAAAATGCTGTGTTATATGTTAACTATATTAAAGGTGTTGATATAGATAAAATGGCTCCGGGGACATCTGCTACGCAAACTTTTACGGTAGAAAATCAATCTAATTATCCACTTTACTTTAATGTGGATTGGATTGACGTTAAAAATGAACTAACAGTACGTGAAGGTTTAACGTATCAAGTTATAAGAGACCAAGTGGCTGTAACAGAGGAAATTCCAACTCCAAATACAGATGGAAGATTCCTAGAAAACGTTTATATTGCACCACATACGACCTATACTTATGAAATTATTTATACTTTCCATAATTTAAGTGATATCGATCAAACTTTAGACCAAAATAAAGTCTTTAGTACAAAAATAAAAGCAGAAGTAATTCAACCTTAAAGTTGCAAATAAGCAACTTTTTTTAACCAATTCAATTAAAAAGACATACAAATTATATCTATTTTCGTTTGCTTTTTTCTTGTATTTTTTTTTATACTAGATTATAATGAAATAGAATAGAAAGGGCTATAAATATGAAAACAAAAGAAAATTATAGTGGTTTTAAAGGTACTCTTAAATTTATTGCCAATACTATTTCTTGGACTGCTTTAGTTTTATTAATTCTTGTTGCCCTTTTTTTAGCATATTACACAATTAGCAATCGTTTAGCAGAAGCAAATGGATATAAGAAAGATCCCTTTATTTCTTTATATACAATTATAAGTGGTAGTATGATACCCAATATAAATGTTTATGATGTAGTTGTTAATAAAAGAGTAGATAATCCAAATGAAATAAAAGTTGGGGATGTTATTACTTTTACATCAACAGGTACTTTAACACAAGGAAAGACTATAACGCACCGTGTTATTGAAGTGATAGAAAAAGATGGAAAATATTATTACAAAACACAAGGGGATAATAATATGACTCCTGATGCTTCTCCTGCTGAATTTGAATATGTTTTAGGAAAAGTTATTTTTCGTATTCCTCAACTTGGACGAATTCAAAGTTTTATAGGAACGCAAGGTGGATGGCTTGTTATCATTGTTATACCGGCATTAATTATCATTATTTCTGATATTTTAAAAATCTTCAAACTTACGGGAGTTAAAAATAAAATTGAAAAAATGGATGCCCTAGAAAAAGCTCATAAACTAGAAAGATCAAAACGAGAAGAATTACGTAAAGAAGAAATTAAAAAGCATTTAAAATTAGATAAAAACTTATATGAACCGGACCCAATTATAGTAGAAAAAAATACCAAGGTTATTGTAGCAGATAAAGCTCCTAAAAAGATAACTCCTTCAAAAGAACCTTTATCTAGAGTAGAAGCAAGACAAAATTCTCGTTCCAATACAACGCATAAAAAAGGCAAAAAGAAGAAAAATAAACGTTAAAAAACAACTAAAATGTAGTAAAAATAGCGATAATACTTGCATTATTGCTATTTTTGTGTATAATAAATAGAAACAAAGGGGGAAATTAGAGATGAAAATTGTAAAAGATATCAATAAGATGGTATTAAGAAAGGTTATTGAAATTATATTTGTAATTGTTTTTATTGTAGGGACTTCACAAATTTGGCGTAGTGAAAAAACACAAGAGATGCTTGATTCTATTGCCCTATTCAGTAATACAAGTAATTTAAGTTTACAAGTAAAAAATCAAATTAATTATAGTATGTATCCAATGACAGATGAAAAAGCAATGGAAAAATTAGTTCCCTGCATTTTAACAGTAAAAAATGAAACGTATTCACAAGAAGAATATACTTTAGTGTTAAAAATTAATAAATCTTCTACTTTAGATTATAATTATTTACATATTAGTATCAATGATACAATATATGCTTTAAATGCTTTAACAAAAGAAGTTACCGATAATGAAATTATATTTATTCTTGATAAAGATAGTTTAATGGCTGACCAAAAAGAATACAATATAAGATTATGGCTAAACACTTTAGCAGGAAATGATTTACAAGCTAAAACTTTAAGTTTACAATTTGATATCTTGAATGGAGCTACCAATGTGTAGCTTTTTTCTTTTGTTTTTTCTTGTAAAAGTGGGATTATTTTGATATCATTAAGTTATGGTGATAATATGAACTATAAGAAGATATTTAAAAGAGAAACTAAAGTAATTGCTTATGTTGTTATTGCTTTAACTTTGGTCGTAATCGGTTCAAGTTATGCGTTATTTATGCAAGTGCAAAATAATACAGCAAATCAAGTAGTAAAAGCAGGAAGTTTAAAAATAACTTATAGTAGCAGTAATGATTCTAATATAAATAGTATTGCAACAGGTGAAGAAGGTATGGAATGTTTAACGCCTAAAACGGATGATGAAGGTAAAAATAGTGGATGTGACTTTAAATTAAGTATTTATAATGATGGTACATTACCAATGGCTTATGATTTATTAATCTATAATAATAGTATTGAGATAGAACAAGTGGAATTAAGTAATTTAAAACATCAATTAACAAAACAAGTTGTAACGGGTTCAGTAACGATGAACAAAGGCGAATTAACGGGTACAACTTCTAGTGATAAAATAGAAACTATAAATGAGCATAAATTATTGAGTGAGTTATCAAATCAAAATGGTGATAGTAGTAAAAAAGTCCTAGAACATTCCGTTATTAAACCTAAAGAAACGATTGCTTTTGATTTAAAAATTTGGATAAAAGATGATGCAGAAGAAGACATTATAGGGAAAACGGTTAGTTTAAAATTGGATGTTACTGGTGTTGTTTCTGAAAATGATACTTTAGCAACTACAATAGAAAACTTAGCAAAAGGTGAAGAATCAGGAATAGAAAAAATTGAACATGAAACAAATATTGCTCCAATAGCAGTGGACAGTAATAATTTAGTAGAATATCGTTATACCGGAGCCAATCCAAATAATTATGTTTATTTTGGTTGTGATGGTAAAGAAAATCCATTAGAAGAAAACGTTAAAGTATGTACGGAAGATAATTTATATCGTATTATTGGTATTATTCCAACGAAAGATGCAGCAGATGGTAAATCTATCTCTAGAGTTAAAATTATTAAAAATACATATTGGACTTCTTTGGATAGTAAAACTTCAACATTTACATATACTGGGGATTGGGTAAATAGTGCTGTTTATAAAGAATTAAATGAAAATTATTGGAACTCTCTAGGTCAAAAATATCAAAAATATGTTGCTCCAAGTGTACTCTATATTAATACGATTAATATTAATGGAGGATATACGGCGGAGAATCTATATAATACAGAAAGACAAGGTAATAGTGAAACGGTAGCCAATGTTGGCTTATTGTATCCAAGTGATTATGGCTATTCTATAGGAAATAATACTTCTATTGATAAAAATTCTACTTCTTGGTTAAAAGTAAACAATAGTGCTCAAGAAGAATGGCTATTAACTTCTCCTGGTGAAAAAGCTCTTACTTTAAAAGTAGATGGTTCGATTGGAACAGGTAATGGTCCACATGCAATAAGACCTAGTGTATATCTACAAGAGAACGTATATGTAATTGGTGGAACAGGCTCACAAAATGATCCATATGTTTTAGAATTTAGATAAAAGTATAATTTTTTTGTATTTTAAGTTGTAAAGAAAGTAATTATGTGTTAATATTCTTAAGGAAAGTAGTTGAAAAAGATGAAATTAATGAAAAAAAAGAAAAGTATAAACGAAAATCAAGTAATTAGAAAAAAACGTAAATTAAATAAAAAAGCAGTTATTGCTCTTATTGTTATGGTTATAGCAATTGTAGGTATTGGAATTTGGTTTATAGAACGAAATATAATTGCTCACCAACCTAAAATAAGTGTTCCTGAGGAAAATCAAACTGAACCTGCTGAAAATCAATTTGACCCCAAATTAGAAGAAATAAAAAAATTGTATGAAGAAAATAATGACTTAGTAGGATGGTTAACTATAGAAGGGACTATTGTAGATTATCCAGTTATGTTTACTAAAGGTGAAGATTACTATTTAAGAAAAGATTTCTATAAGAAATATAGCACAGGAGGTTCTCTTTTTATCGATAAGTTTTTCTCTATGGAACCTCGTGATATTAATTTATTAATTCATGGGCATAATATGTCTAATGGAACGATGTTTCATACTTTATTAGAATATCAAGATGAAGCATATTATAAAGAACATAAGAAAATAGTTTTTTATACTTTAGAAGGAAGAGAAGAATATGAAGTTATAGCGGTCTTCTTATCAAAAGTGTATAATGTAAATGATAAAGTATTTAAATATTATAAATATTATGGTGACCAATCAGAAAGTGGTTATAATAATTATATAGAAAATATTAAAAAATTATCTTTATATAATATTGATTTAACAGCAACCTATCCAGAAAAATTATTAACTCTATCTACTTGTCAATATTCTCTAGGAAATAACGATGGTAGAATGGTAGTTGTAGCTAAACAAGTTGCATAATGAATATAAAATATTTGTATATACTATAAACAAGGTAGAAACTTACCTTGTTTTTGTATGGATAAGATTCTATTGGAAGTTATATAAAAATAGAACAGAAAAAATCTAAAATCGCTTTCCTTGTTTTGTTTACTAAATAGTGATAGAATATAGAATTGAAAATTATATAGATTTACTTTGTTGACTTTCGTCATAGATTGGAGGAAATTATGTTTGATTTAGTTTCAAAATATGAACCAAGTGGAGACCAACCCGAAGCTATCGATGAATTAGTAAAAGGGATAGAAAATGGTACAAAAGAACAAGTATTACTTGGTGCAACTGGAACAGGAAAAACATTTACGATTGCAAATGTTATTGCTCGTGTGAATAAACCTACATTAGTTCTTGCTCATAACAAGACTTTAGCAGGACAATTATACGCTGAATTAAAAGAGTTATTTCCCAATAATCACGTCGAATATTTTGTTTCTTACTACGACTATTATCAACCGGAAGCTTATGTACCTTCAAGTGATACGTATATTGAAAAAGATTCCTCTATTAATGATGAAATTGATGAATTAAGACACGCAGCAACTTCTTCTTTAATTAACAATCCTGATACAATTGTAGTATCCAGTGTATCTTGTATTTATGGTATTGGAGAAAAAGAAGAGTATATCAATAAAATGCTTATTTTAACCGTTGGAGATACCATTTCTAGAAATACAATAATAAATAAGTTAGTCGATATGACCTATGAGAGAAGTGATATAGATTTCCATCGTGGAACATTTCGTGTAAGAGGAGATGTTATTGATATTATTCCGGTGAATGAACACCAAAATGGTATTCGTATTTCTCTTTTTGGAGATGAAGTGGAAAGTATTCATAGTTTTGATCCGGTAACAGGGGCTTTGATTCAAAATAAAAAAACGATTACCATTTCTCCAGCCAGTCATTTCGTTACAAGTGATGAAAAAATGAAAGAAGCTATCCATCGTATTGAAGATGAACTAGCTACTCGTTTAGAAGAGTTAAAAAGTCAAAATAAATTATTAGAAGAACAAAGATTACGTGAACGTACTCTATACGATATTGAAATGTTAAAAGAAACTGGTTTTTGTAGTGGTGTTGAAAACTATTCAAGGCATTTGGCATTACGTGAAGCAGGAGAAACTCCTACTTGTTTAATTGATTTCTTTCCGAAAGACTTTTTATTAGTTGTAGATGAATCCCACGTAACATTGCCACAAGTAAGAGGAATGTATAATGGAGATAGGATGCGTAAGCAAACGCTTGTGGATTATGGTTTTCGTCTTCCAAGTGCACTAGACAACCGTCCTTTAAAGTACGATGAATTTGAAAGCAAAATCAATCAAGCCATCTATGTTTCTGCAACTCCGGGAGATTATGAACTTGAAAAAACAAATGGAGTATTTGTTGAACAAATTATTCGTCCTACCGGATTGTTAGACCCAACGATTGAAGTAAAACCAACGCTTGGTCAAATTGATGACATTATAAATGAAATTAATCTTCGTAAGGAAAGAAACGAAAGAGTTTTAATTACGACGTTAACTATTCGTATGAGTGAAGAATTAACCAATTACTTAAAAGAAATGAATATCAAAGTTGCCTATTTACATAGTGAGATTAAAACATTAGAACGTTTAAAAATTATAAAAGAGTTACGTATGGGTGTTTATGATTGTGTTGTTGGTATTAACCTACTTCGTGAAGGATTAGACATTCCAGAAGTGAGTTTAATTTGTATTCTAGATGCCGATAAGCAAGGTTTCTTAAGAAGTAGTAGAAGTCTTATTCAAACGATTGGTAGAGCTGCAAGAAACGAACACGGACATGTCATTATGTACGCGGATACCATGAGTGATGCTATGGACGAAGCTATCAAAGAAACGTCAAGAAGACGCGAAATCCAAATGCAATATAATGAAAAAAATGGTATAATACCTAAAACAATAGAAAAAGAAATTAAAGAAGTCATTAGTAATGATGCAGAAGAAAAGACAGTTCCAGAAGAAAAGATGAGTAAGAAAGATAAAGAAAAATTAATGTTACGTATTGAAGAAGAAATGAAAGAAGCTGCTAAAAACTTAGACTTTGAAAGGGCTATGGAACTTAGAAATGTTCTATTTGAAATGAAAAGTGAATAAAGGGGATATGTACTATGTTAAAAACAATTGTAATTGGACATCAAAAACCAGATACAGATACGGTTTGTGCAAGTATTAGTTTATCGTATTTAAAAAATAAATTAGGGTTTAATACAACACCGAAAGTCCTTGGACATATTAACAATGAAACCAAGTTTGTTCTTAATTATTTTCACGTAAAAGAACCCGAATATTTAAATGATGTAAAAGTACAAGTCCGTAATATGAAGTATAACAAAAATTGTATTGTCGATGAAAAAACTTCCATTTTAGATGCTTTTTCTCTTATGCAAAAAGAAAATGAAACAGGGATTTGTATTGTAGAAGATTCTAAAAAATTAAAAGGTTTGGTTACATTAAAAGAATTAGCAAAACAATTTATTAGTGGAAATCGTGATTTATTAAAAACCAATATGCAAAATATAGTACACGCTATACAAGGAAAAGTCGTTGTAAAATGTACAGAAGAAATCGATGGTTCTATTATTGCAGCAACTTATCAAAGCAAAACTATTGTAGAAACAATTCCTTTAGATCACAATAATATTTTGCTTGTCGGAGACCGTTATAAAGTTTTAGAATATGCTATAAGTTCTAAAGTACAATTAATTATTGTAACGGGTGGTTATGAAGTTGATGAAAAACTAATTTCCAAAGCCAAAGAAAATAAAGTAAGTATTATAAAAACCAATTTAGATACCTATCATACATCCAGTAATTTAATCTTATCCAATTATATCTCTACAATTCTAATGGAAGAAAATCCGATTAGTATTTATGATGTTGACTATCGTACAGACTTTTTAGAATTATTAGAAAAACTAGGACACACGAATTATCCCGTTGTGAATAAGAGCGGCAAGTGTTTAGGACTTTTAAAAAGTAGTGATGTGAATACCTATGAAAAATTGCACGTTATTTTAGTAGACCATAATGGATTTAGTCAAAGTGTTGATGGTATTGAAGAAGCCGTCATTGATGAAATTATTGACCATCATAATATGGCAAATGTCGGAACCAATGTTCCCATTAATTTTCGAAGTATGCCCGTTGGTTCAACTTGTACCATTATTTACCAAATGTATGTCGAGAATAAAGTAAAAATACCAAAGGATATGGCAGGTCTTATGCTATCCGCTATTCTATCCGATACTTTACTATTAAAAAGCGTAACAGCAACACCAATAGATCGTAAAGTTGTACAAGAACTTGCTAAAATAGCCAAAGTCGATGCTTTAAAATATGGCCACGAAATGGTAAAAGCCGGTTTCTCTATTAAAGGTAAAAAAGCCGAAGATTTACTTGATGAAGATATTAAATCCTTTAGAGTAGAAGATAAGTTTGTAGGTATTAGTCAAATATTTACGATGGACTATGAAGATATTGCTTCTGATATGGATAGTTTTGTCGATGAAATTGATCATATGGCAAATGGTAGATTTAATATTGTAATTGCTTTAATTACTGATATTGAAAAGAATGGGTCCTATATCTTTTATGACAGAAATAGCGATGCACTCATGAAAGATGTATTTAATAATGAAAACTTTCATCAAGGCTATTTTGTCAAAAACTTACTTTCTCGTAAAAAACAATTAGTACCCAATGTTATCGAAACATTAGAAAAGTAAAATAAGAGTTTCCTATTTTACTTTTTTTGATTCAATAATAATATTTAAGTTATGCTTATTGGCAATTTTAAGTAGTGTTTCAAAGGAGAAGTTATTGGTACCATATTCATATTTTTCAATAGAACTTTTCGAAGCCTCTATACTCTTAGCTAATTCTTCTTGCGTTAAATCTAACCCTTGCCTTATAAATTTAAATGTCTCATTGGCTTTAAATTGATTCGCAATTATTTTCATAAAGATCACCTATTGACAATCGTAACATTTTACGACTATAATGATGGTAGGATATCGTAATATAATACGAGTTGAAAATAGGAGATAAAAATGAAACTACAAAAATTTATAAAGAATAAGAAACAAAAAGGAATAGTAATAGGAAGTATAGTAGGAATACTAGTTCTAATTGGAGGAATAACTTTGTATAAAACATTTGCTTTATATAAAGTAGAAAAATCTTTTAATGTACTAAATGGAACAGTACCAGATTTTAGTAGTGGAGATGTAACTCTTGCTATTACTTTAAATGGTCAGAAAGTAAGTGGAACGTATTTTCCAAATAAAGACGATGGATTTGAAAAACTAGGTATGACTTGTGATGATGGTGTCATCGCAGAATGGGATGAAACAAATTGGGGATTAACAAATATACAAAATCCTAAAAATGCAAGTAAAATAAAATGTACAATAGATTTCAGTGCACCAACATTATCTGAGTATTTAAAAAAGAAAGTCACAACAGTAAAAGATGGAGAAAGTGGATTAATAGAACAGGAACATGATGAAACAGACCAAACTGAAAAAAATGCAATAACAGATTATCGATATGTAGGTGCAAATCCAAACAACTATGTATGTTTAGAAGAGAGTGGACAATGCACAGAAGAAAATATATATAGAATTATAGGAATTATACCAACACAAAAAGAGAATAGTTCTAATTATGAACTTATGGTAAAACTAATTAAGAGTACAAATTATGTTGGACCTACAGCATTAGAACAAAGTGCAAATTCCATTAAAGGTGGAAAAGGGTATTACATAGATTCTGGATGGAATAAAAATTGGACAAGCACTAATTTATATAAAAATGTTTTAAATATGGAATATTGGAATAGTATTTTAAATTATCAAAAATATATAGAAAATGCTAAATGGTATATAGGAGGAGGATTTTCTAATAATACCCCTTCAGTTAAAAATTATTATATAGGAGAGAGAACTAATCAACAATATAAGAACTATGCTACAAGTTTTATTAATTATATTGCAATTATGTATCCAAGTGATTATATATTTGCTATAGGTAGCTCCAATAATGTAAGTAGGGATACTTGTCTTAATAAACATTGGCAACAATCAGGCAATAGTGAATGTTTATCAACCAATTGGTTATATCAAGGTAATTATGATGAATGGACATTATTAATTCCTAATAGTGATGAATGTTGTAATATTTTTATTTATGGTGAAAAAGGAATATCAAATGGCTCCACTAATAGAGTATTAGGAGTACGACCAACATTCTATTTAAAAGCAGATGTGTTATATAAAAATGGAGATGGAACACATGATAATCCTTATAGAATCACTATAAGTGAAAATTAAAATTTGCAAAATGTATAAAAATCTATTATAATCAAAATGTAAGTGTTACCGATATAAGGTAACGCTCATAAAAATTTTTTGGCGTTATACCATTACATTAAATGCTTTGGTATGACGTTTTTGTTATATTAAACGTAATATGATTACGAATAACAAACCTATAATTACTAGAAGAACTAGTATACATAAATGTAACTCTTCTTTTTTCATAACTACTCACTCCTTCTTGCCCTTTCAAAAACCAAAACGATCCCCTAATAAGGAAGATAGAAAAATGGATAGTAAACGCCACCCTTTCTCGGTAACGGTGAGTTATTATATACATTCTTTTTCTAAATGCAAGCGATTCGACATAACTAGATAAAAGTTTTTATAAATGTTTTTCTATACATATTTTAAACGACTTAAAACCTATTGAAGAATAGTAAAAAAATGTGCTATACTAATCACAATGAAGGTGTTGATAAAATGAAAAAATTAGAACAAGCAATGGATAAACTGTTTTTTAATGAAATGGTTGGTTCTGTAGTATTTGCGATTCTTGGTGTAATTATCGCTGTAAAAAGTGAGATGACCAATAAAATCGTAGGGATATTAATCGGTATTTGTTTCTTACTATTTGGTCTTTACTATATTTATACCACTTTTGAAAAAAATAAAATGAAATTGTTTCATTACAATTATATTTTTGGTATCTTAAGTATTCTATTAGGAATATTCATTATCTTTAATCCATTTACTTTATTAAATTTCTTAAATCTATCTTTAGGAATATGGTTTATTATAGAAAGTATCAATAAATTTATTTACTTTATTTATCTAAAAAAAGAAAAAACACCTATGAACAATGTATTACTTACATCATCAATTTTACTAATGGTATTAGGTATTTTATTACTCTTTAACCCATTTACAACAATTATTATTACAAAAACGATTGGTATCTTTATATTACTTTATAACATTATTAATTTAAATGATCTAGTACTTTTAAGAAAGAGAAGTAAAAAGATATTAGAAATCCTGAAATAAGAGTACGACTCTTTTTTTATTTGCTATTTTCTTTCGTATTGGTTATACTATATATAGAATAAGAAGGTGTAGTTATGGCGACGATTAAAGATATTCTAGCAAGAGAAATTCTAGATTCTAGAGGCAATCCTACTGTTGAAGTCGAAATGACTCTTGATAATGGAATTTCCGTAACTGCATCTGTACCAAGTGGAGCATCTACAGGAAGTCGTGAAGCAATCGAATTAAGAGATAAAGATTCCAATCGTTATCATGGAAAAGGTGTTTTACTAGCCGTTCTAAATGTAAATCAAATTATAAAACCTAAATTAATTGGTCAAGAATTAGACCAAAATAAAATTGACCACTTATTAATTGAACTTGATGGTACTCCTAATAAAAGTAAGTTAGGTGCCAATGCGATTTTAGGTGTTTCCTTAGCAACAATTAAAGCCCTAGCTAAAACCAATCACAAGGAACTGTATGAGTATTTATCCAACGGAAAAGTTTCTATGCCAATTCCCCTTATCAATATCGTTAATGGAGGAGTACATGCTTCGAATACATTAGATATCCAAGAATTTATGATTGTTCCTATGCAAAAAACATTTAAAGAAAAAATACGTGCAGCAAGTGAAGTCTTTATGACCTTAAAAGATATTTTAAAAAAGTTAGATTTAAGTACTGCTGTAGGGGATGAAGGAGGTTTTGCTCCTAATTTAAAATTCAATACAACAGCATTAGATTTAATCATAGAAGCCATAGAAAAGAGTGGGTATCGTCCTGGAAAAGATATAGGTTTAGCTTTAGATGTTGCAGCAAGTGAACTTTATGACAAAGAAACGAATACATATCGTTTAGATAGCCGTAATTTAACGAAAGACCAACTAACCGATTATTACCTAGCCTTAGTAAAAAAGTATCCAATTGTGAGCATTGAAGACCCTTATTTTGAAGATGATTTTGAAAGTTTAAGCCATCTTACCAAATTAATTGGTAATAAAGTAATGCTTGTGGGAGATGACTATTTCGTTACCAATGCTACTTATTTAAATAAAGGAGTCGAAATGAAAAGTGGTAATGCCATATTACTAAAAGCCAATCAAGTAGGAACCATCTCGGAAATGGTCAAAACGATTTTCTATGCCAAAAAGAATCATTATACAACTATTATTTCCCACAGAAGTGGAGAAACGTTAGATACTTTTATTGCAGATTTTGCTGTAGGATTAAACTTACATTTTATTAAGAGTGGTTCTATGTCTCGAGGAGAAAGAATAGCCAAGTACAATCGTTTACTTAAGATTGAAGAAGAATTAAACCGTAAAAAATGATGTCAAGTCGTCATTTTTTTTGTGAGAAAAAAAGGAAATACTAAATTCGCGGTGTATATATATTAATAGAGGGAGTGGTTTAAAATTAGAAAGGAAGGTTTAAATGCAACTAAAAGATACAGAATTACAAAGTATTTCTGGTGGATGCTTGATGGTGATACGAAATATGGTCAATCTGATTCGATGTGTTATCAAAAGTTTCAAAATAATTTAATTTGTTTTTCTCCCTTGTTTTTGCTATAATACCTTATAGGTGATGGAAAGTGAAAAACAAATATGCAACAGAAGAACAAAAAGAGGTTAAAAAATTTATTTGTTTACTACTTGGTTTAATTCTTATTATTGTTGGAGTTTATTTCTTCACTAGAGCCTTTGTTACAAAAGATTTAAAAGATAGCGGAACAGATTCATCTTATACAGCAGGTTCTATTAATAGTAATATGGTAATTGCAGGAACTATGTTAAATCGTTCTGAAAAGGAATATTATGTTGCTGCTTTTTCAGGAGAAGATACAAATATATCTTACTACAATACCATTATTTCAAAATATGTAGGTGAAGAAAAATCTTTAAAAGTGTATCATTTAGATACCGATAATGCATTAAATAAGAAATATGTTGCAACGGATGAAGATGCATCAACGAAATTCACAAGTTTAGAAGAACTTAAATTAGGTAGATTTACTTTATTAAAAATTAAAGATGGTAAAGTAACGAAATACATTACAGATATTGAAAAAGCCAAGAAGGAATTAAGTGTGGAAAAGTAAGTCTAAAACAGTAGATTTACTTTTTTTATTGTCAATTTTATGAACAAATGAAAAACCTTCTATTTTATTAGTATAAAAAATATGCTATTATTAATACTAGAGGGTGATACAAATGATTGAAGAAGAAAAAACAAAAGGATTTAACTTAAAAGAAATCATTTTTATCATAATTGTTACCGCGATTGTTACCAGTATGACGACGGGTATTATTTTATACAATCAAAATAAATTAACCAAAAATATAACGTATCAAGATTTAAATAATGATGAAGCCTTAAAAGAGTTTTTAAATGTCTATGCCTCTTTAATTGATGAATACTATGAAGATGTTGATAAAACAGCGATGTTAGAAAGTGCTATTAATGGTATGCTTAATTATTTAGGTGAAGATTATTCTACCTATATGAACCAAGAAGAAACCAATGCTTTAGCTCAAAAACTACTTGGAGAGTATAAAGGTGTAGGAATTAGTGTGAATCAACAAAATGAAATTACAAGTTTATTTGATGATGGTTCTGCCAAAGAAGTTGGCTTACAAGTAGGAGATAAGATTATTGCTATAAATGGGGAGGTTATAAAAGAAGTAGACGATCAAACAGAGAAGAACCCAATAGCCAAATATTTAGAAAATGCGAGTATTGGGGATCATTTTACCCTTTCTGTTTTACGTAATGGAGAAACTTTAAACTATGTAGTAGAAGTAAGAAGGCTTTTAATTTCTGCAATTGATTCGAAAATGCTAGAGCCTTCTATTGGGTATTTAAAAATCTATACATTTTCAAATACATTAAAAGAACAAGTAAAAAATGCTTTAACTTCTTTAGAAAGCCAAGGAATGACTTCTTTAGTTCTTGATTTACGTAATAATACAGGAGGATATCTTTCTGCAGCAAGTGAAGTAGCGAGTCTATTTTTAGAAAAAGGTAAAACGATTTATTCATTAGAAGAAAAAGAAGGAACCAAAGAATACAAGGATGAAACAGAGGAACATAAAAACTATAAAATAACGATTTTGCAAAATGAAGAAAGTGCCTCCGCAAGTGAAGTCTTAATTGCGGCGTTAAAGGAAAGTTATGGAGCAACAATTGTTGGAACAACGAGTTTTGGTAAAGGAAAAGTACAACAAACGTATTCGCTAGAAGATGGTAGTATGGTCAAATATACTTCAGCCAAATGGTTAACGCCAAAAGGAATTTGTATTGATGAAGTAGGAATCAGTCCTGATATAGAAGTTTTAGAAGACAAAAGCAATTTAGAACTTGATGTTCAACTGGATAAAGCAATAGAAGTTGCAAGAGGGTAGTGTAAAGAGTCTACTCTCTTTATTTGTATTTTTTTTGCAATTAGTGTATAATCGATTATGAAAGAGAGATTATTTTATTATGGACAATATTAAAGTAGGAGATAATCTTACTATAAATTGTTATAAACATAATGGTATTCTCCATAGGGTTTGCGAAGATGCAAAAGTATTAGAAATAACAGAAGATAAACTTGTATGTGCGAATTATAAAACAAAAATTACGGAAAATGATGGAAGAAGTTATAATACTAATGAACTCGCTATTCTTATTTTTTATAAGAAGAATTGGTTTAATGTGATTGCACAGTTAAAAGAACAAGGGTTGTTTTATTATTGCAATATTGCATCTCCTTATATTATAGAAAATACAACCATTAAATACATTGACTACGATTTAGATTTAAGAGTATTTCCTGATGGAGGATTCCGTATATTAGATCGGAATGAATATAAATACCATAAACGTATAATGCATTATAGTAATGATTTAGATTTAATCCTAAAAAATGAATTGCAAAACCTAATTGCATTAAAAAAAGAGGAAAAAAGCCCTTTTCGAGCAGAAGAAATTCAAAAATATTACGAAATATATGTAAAATTACAAAAAAATGCGAAAAATTAGCATTTTTTTATTGCATTTACATAGAATATAGGGTAAAATGTAAAGCGTGCTGGGTTGTTAAACCGGTACAAAATATACCAAATAAACGTACATTTTACTATTAAAAAAAGAAAAAATGTAAATTTGTCAAAAAAAGTCAAAAAAAGTGTTGACATTAAAAAAAGGATTTGGTATATTACTAATGCACTTACGAAAAAAGTGCAAGAAAATGATCTTTGAAAACTAAGTAAAAAAGTCAATTTGAGTAGCTTAGATTAAACAAAAAATAATAAGATTTTATAAATCTTTTTTATTGAGAGTTTGATCCTGGCTCAGGATGAACGCTGGCGGCATGCCTAAGACATGCAAGTCGAAC
>CANROY010000008.1 GCA_947632355.1 uncultured Bacilli bacterium | reverse complement strand
TTATTGCTATTTTGGGAACTTATTCATTTACACATTTCTTATTTTATTAAACGGGAACTTCCTTTTTAATTCTTCCGAATGATTTAAAATAGAAATTGGACTTGGGAGACTAAATTTTATCAAATCTATGGCAATTTTTTAGTCATATCTTTAGTTCTCATATGATAACCATTTTGTTCATAAAATTGGATTGCATTTTCATTATAGCCAAATACTCCAAGTAAAATATCTTCACAGCCATTGTCGTTTAAATATTGTTCCATATACTACTAAAAAAAAGATATAATTTTTTTCTTCATGAGTAACACCTCATTTCAACAATGTCATTTTATTATATAAAAAAAGTATAAATACACCACATCAAAAAAATACGAGAAATAATTCTCATATTTTTAAAATTGTGAATTTTATATAAAGAGACAAATTGACTTGTAATTTGTATTACTGGCTTTTATTTTTAATTTTTTATTTCACAGGAAAAAGTTAATGATCTTTCGTAATTAATACCTTTAAACAATGAAAAAGCCCATAACATCAATGTTATGAACTATAAGAAGCGACTTTCAACCTCTATAGTGCTGTTGCAAAAGGGGTATTGCCCTTTTGCATAATCAAGTTCATCGATATTTGATATGTTATATCAAACACCTTGTTACATAATAGACAATATATTTTGTAATAAAGAAATTAAAAATTATTATATTAATATTTACTTGTTTTATTTAGTTGTAATACTTTTTTCTGATCTTGACTTTCAAAAGTTTCACTACTTAAATAAAAACCATCAGAATCAAATTTGATTTGTTTAATTTCACCATTTTCACAATTAGTAGCAATAAAATTTTCACCATCAAATATCATTGAATCATATTCTATTGGAATACACTCATTTCCCATATTATTTTCCATTACACCATATTTAGTTCTAGGAACATCATCACCAATTATTTTTGAAACAATAGATCTTGTTCCATTTTCAACAATATCAATACTTTCATATTCATCCTTTAATAAGATTGTAATTTGATTTCTACCGTTCCAACTATCTCGAACAAACTTATAAATTCCCATTTTTGAATTTTCTGTTGCCCTTTTAAATTTTACAAAACAACTATCAACAAAATCAAAAATTGTATAATCACCTTGAATATCGCATTCTTTTTCATTTATTCTTTGATTTTGAGGTTTCTTAATTTGTATTATATTATTTCTTATAATAAAGAAGCAATCTAATTGTTTACTATATGTCGCTGAAATATTTTCTCCTTGTTCATCTAATTGTACATTTCCATTTCGATTAACAAAAATAATCCGAGTATTATTTTCACCAATATTTGTAGACGTTTTACACATATTATCTTCAAAATTTATGCTATTAGCATTAGCAACTTTTAAATCTAAAGAACTATTGTAAATATCATAAAATTGAGTTCCCTCAACTCTTTTTGAACATTGTAAAATGCCTTCAAATAAAATGCTATCATATATAAAAGGTGTATGCTTAAATTCATAACCAACCTGTCCTACTCTAGAAGGTACAAAAACACTTTTTTTGTCATTAAAATCAGTAATTACAAATTTACCACTATAAGCAATTGACTTATACTCACAATTAGTTTGTAATGCTTTTTTATTTTTATCATAATATCCATCAATAAGAAGGCCTTTGTTTTCATCACTTGTAAAAACAAAACTTGGTCCTACTTGAGTTGAAAGAAGAGATATATTATCATATTTACATTCTAATAAAATCTCACTACTTGCTGCTGGATTATGATTCCTAATATACCAACTATTATCATATGGTCCTCTAACAAGACTATAACATACTTTTAATAATCCATATTTTCCATCTTTTTTAACAAGAAAGAACTTTTTTTTATTTCTTTCATAACTTTCACTTGCATCATATAATAATCTAATATCATCATACTCACATGGTATTGTAAATTCTGGCTTATAAGTACAATTTCCATATACAGATGCACTTTCAGTATAAATATCCCAATAAATTGAAAAGCCCATTAATCCTTTTAGTTCTTTTTTATTTTTTACTTGTGATAAATTAATTAAATTTTCTGTTGTATCAATACTACAATTATTATACTCACATGGAACTAGTTCATTCCATCTTTCAGTATCATCATCTTCTATAGTTCTAACTAAAATACCTTTAACTTCTTTTTGATTTTTAATTTCACCACACATAATATATTCAATAGGCCATTTTCGATAGCCAAAATCCCACTTAGCACCTTTATCAGCAAAAAATTTTTTTGGATCAGGCATTATTGGTTGATATTTGGGTTCATGTATACCTAATTTTAATTGTGTATATTTTGGATCAATGGTTCCTAATTGAGAGCCACCAAAAATACCTCTTAAAACTCGATCACCTTTGTTTTTATATAATAGTACTTTTCCATCTTCAATTTTAATTTCATCAGCTTTATCAAACGGATATACCAACTTATAAGTGTTACTTCCACCTTGACGTTCTAAAATACCATATTTCATTTTACCTTCAAATTGTTGTCCAACAATAAACTTTGACCAATATTTATTATCAAAAACTGGTATATAATCTATATAATCATAAATTGGTTCAATTAAAGATTTTCCATCAGGTAAAAATATTCCTTTTTCGTTATTTGAATTTGATAGAATATAATAACTTCTACTACTAATACTTCCATAACTATTTTTTAGTTCAAATGTTTTTTCCTCAATATTTGAATATTTAAAAGGTAAAACAACTTCCAATTTATCGTTTATAATTCCAAATTTTACTTCACCATCAATTAATTTACTCTTTATTTTATATTCCATATACAAAACCTCTCTTTTCTAAATTGCTCCATATAGTTTAATAATTTTTTGCCATATCCTTTTTTTCTATAATTTTTTATACAATTAACTCCGTAATTTTTCCTCTTTTAGGTACCTTTAAATCGTATTCAAACCTTTCTTCATTATTTATTAATCCTACAACCAATCCAACTATTTTTTTATTTTCATTATATAATGCTATTTTACCATTACATTTTTTTACTTCTTCCATAGTTTTTTAAAATATTCTTCTCTATAGTATTCTGTTATAATAGTATATTTTTCCATATCTATACTTGCAATATATTCCTGTAATTCAACAAATAAATCTTTAACCTCTTTATCATATTGATTATTATATTCATACATTCATTATAAGTAATAATTTTTTCACTTTTTTGACCATTTATCTTTTTTAAAGTTTTATGGTCGTAATCATCTAACAAATCAAGTGCTTTAGAGTATTCATTTATTACTTGTAATATTTCTTTTGTTTCGTCACCTGTAAAGTTGTCATTCCCTCGACTAGCAATATCTAACAATTTAACAGTTTTTTCCAAATATTCTAATCTTTTTTGATTAGCAACATAACCTTTAATCATGTAATCTTTTAATATTTTAGTTGCCCATTTTCTAAAAACAATACCATTCTTGGATTTTACACGATAACCAACACTAATTATCATATCAAGATTATAGTAATCCACTTGATAAGTTTTGCCATCTTTTGCAGTTGTTGCAAATTTTGCAACAACTGAATTGTCTAGTTCTTCTTCTAAAACATTTTTGATATGTCTAGAAATAACAGATTTATCTCTACTAAACAATCTAGCCATTTGTTCTAAAGATAACCATACTGTTTCATCTTTCATATTGACTTCTAACTTAACATTTTGATTTTCAAATAATACTTCATTATTAACCCCTACCTTTCATTTAACATCTAAAATTATTATATAGCAAGAACGTTTGTTTAACAATATATTATTCACTACAATTTATAAATTTAATTGTTAATATCGCAATAAAAAATGTAGACACTAAATCTACATTTTAAATTTTTATTCACTTCTAAGGGCTTCAACAGGATCTTTTTTCGATGCAGCTCTTGCAGGAATTAAACCACCAATTAATGTTAATATAATGGATAGAATGACTAATACTATAGCACTTTTGATACTCAAAGCAGCTGATAGTGGAATATTTCCCGTAAAATGATGTAAAATGCTATTGATAATCGGAATGAAAGAATACGTTATTCCAATTCCAAATAATCCCGATAATAACCCAATAATAAAGGTTTCGGCGTTGAAGATAGAAGAAATATTTCCTTTTGATGCACCAATGGCTCTTAAAATACCAATTTCTTTTGTTCTTTCGTAAACAGAAATATAAGTAATGACACCAATCATGATACTTGAAACAACAAGTGAAATCGAAACAAAAGCTATTAACACATAACTTACTGCATTTACAATTGTTTTAACAGAAGACATTAAGATACCTGTTGTATCGGAATACTTAATTTCTTTTTCATCCTCTACGTGTTTGTTATAATCATCAATAAAGGATAAGAAATGTTCTTTACCATCAAAACTATTAAAGTAAAATGAAATATACGTTGGTTCTTCTTTAACTTGATAACCTAATAAAAGTAAATTGGATTTTTGAGTCGTTTCTGTTGGATTCATCATTGCATTTACAACTCTTGCAAGTTCATCTTCTGAAAAATTCAAAGTAAATGCTGAAGCAATTTTATCTTGATCGATATGAAAAGAAGATGCAAAACTACTTGTTAAATTAGAGGTTAATTCTCCAACCTTTGTTAAGACTGTTTTTTTCATTAAAGCTTCCGTCATGGCTTTGGCCATAGCTTCACTCGTAGCTGTAATTTCAGCACGTTCTAAATAGGATTTCACGACTGTGTCTTTTAGTTCATCAACAACTATAGCTTTTGGATTTTCCGTATCCATACTATAAGATGGATTCATTGTTTTTAAATACGTATTATAACCCGTTATATAAATTTGTAATAAGCCTTTTAATAATCCTTTATAAGTTAATTTTAAAGTTTCTTTTGGAATTACAAACTCTTTTTCCATTTCAGATAAAGCATTAGAAGCATCTGTACTCTCTAAGTATTCATCTACAATTGTATCGACTTCATCTAAAGCAAATTCAGTTGTATTGTTATCAAAAAGACCATTCACCAAAGTATTTAAAGTTGCATTAAACTTCTCTTTAGCAGGAGTTATATCTGTTGTAATGGCATTATTAATTTCTGTCATATAACCTTGTGTTTGTTGTTCAATGGTTGCTTGATCAATATTGATATTAAAAGCACTTTGTAATTTTTTATTATCTACTTTTACTAAATCAGCAAATTCAAAATCAAAATCATTCTTTTTACTATCAAATCGATTACCAGAAAAAACATCAATATTGCTTTCCTTTAATTGTTGTTTTACTATTTTTGAATCCTTTGCACTATCAATAATATAGTTTACTAAAGAAGAAGTATAAGCAACCCCTGGGTTTAACGCCATAGAAGTGATACCTTCTTTTGGACTTACCACCCCTACTATTTTTAATTTCGTTGCTTTATTATAGACTTTATTCATATAATCTTCATCCTGAGACATATCTTCATAAACATCATATTTTTCATTATATCGATACGTATCAGATGGTAGAATCAATCTTAAATCAACATTTAGTAAATCATCATACGTAAATGTAAGAGGATCATGTTTGATATCTACACTTTCTCCACTCATAATACTTGTAACCATTTTGGTAAGTTCTTCTGTATCACGAAGACCTAAAGAATAGACAAGTAAATCAGAAATGGAATTGGGTTCTGATAACACAATCATCATTTCATCATAGTTTTCTGGCCATCTTCCTGCTAATACATCATAATCATTTTCTATTTTTTCACGATTATCGACCATTTGCGTAAAGATAGACGTCATAGAAGAATAAGAACTCATAAGACTACTATCTCCCATCATAGAACCATATAGATTACTTGGATTAATACGCGTTAGTTTTTTCGTTGCATCAATGGTGTAGATATTTGGGTCAATACTATAAGAGTACATAATGTTAGAAACATCTTCTTCTATCATACTTTTATTGTCTTCAATATATTTTTTAAAACTTTTTAAATCATTTGTGCTTACACTTGAAAGCATTGACGTAATATATTGTTGTTCTTTTACTTCGTTGCCAGTTCCTTTGTCATTAGCACCACCCGTCATTGATAGTAAAACACTAGTTAAATCTGCAGATTCTTGACTAATCATAAGTGGGTAAGAAGTAAGCGTATCTTCTTGAATGGAATCCACATAGTTTTGAAATCCAGTAGAAACAGCAAGGATTAAAGCAATACCAATAATTCCAATAGAACCCGCAACTGCCACTAAAATGGTTCTTGCTTTTTTCGTCATTAAATTGTTAAAAGATAAAGATAATGCTGTAAAAAAGGACATTTTGGTTTTCTTGGATTTATTTTTCTTTACGTCTTTTTGTTCTTTTGTATTTTCTTTACCATCATAAGGATTGGAATCCGAAATTATTTTTCCATCTTTAATATTTATAATTCTGCTAGAATACTCTTTTGCTAAATCCGGATTGTGGGTAACCATAATCACTAATTTATCTTTGGCTATATTTTTTAGTAAATCCATAATTTGAATCGATGTATCAGAATCAAGAGCACCGGTTGGTTCATCTGCTAAGATAATTTCCGGGTCATTAATAAGAGCACGTGCAATTGCTACTCTTTGCATTTGACCCCCTGATAATTGGTTTGGTCTTTTATACATATGTTTTTCTAGTCCTACTTCCTTTAAAGCACGAATTGCTCTTTTCTTTCTTTCATTTTTAGAAATACCTGATAAAGTTAAAGCAAGTTCTACATTTCTAAGAATCGTTTGATGCGTAATTAAATTGTAACTTTGAAAAATAAATCCAATGCGATGATTACGATATGAATCCCAATCACGATCTTTAAATTTTTTAGTACTTACTTCATTAACGATAATATCTCCGGATGTATATTCATCTAATCCCCCAATAATATTTAAAAAAGTTGTTTTTCCTGAACCAGAAGGCCCTAAAATAGAAGCAAATTCACTTTTTCTAAAATTAACACTTACTTTATCTAAAGCCTTTTGTTCATAACCTTCCGTTTTATATATTTTACTTACGTTTTTAATTTCTATCATTTTTATCACCCCAATTTCAAAACAGTTTTATTATAACGCATATTTGTGTATTAAGAAATTATAAATTCATAAAATTTAGCCCATTTTTCATTGTTTATAAATAAATTTGGTTCTAAATTCATTTTTTTAGAAAAAGATAGGACAGCATGAAACATTTTCTCTGTAAAATAATAATCATTAAGCTCTTCTAAATCTATATGTTTATCACAATCAAAATAGATATCAAAATTTTTATTTTTAATTTTAAAAGAAATATCGTTTATGTATTGGTATTGTCTATTACCAATTACTGTTTTTCCAAATTCACTAATTCTATTCTTTTTAATATCTAATTTATCTGCTAAAACAAGACAAAGTTGCATACAATTTTCTGTATCAAAACCACTACTATGATTTTTAATTGCCTCTAAAACTAAATTAGAATTTTTTAATTGGATGTTCTTTTCTTTGAAATATTTTTTGGCAAATTCATAACTACGTATCGTATGATTTTCCTTCCCTTCAACACATCCTGTATCATGTAAAAGAGCAGCAATTTTTGTTTCATAAATAAATTCTTCATCATAATTTAATTCTGTTAATAGTTTTTCACAAATATCTACTACATTCATTACATGATTAAAATCATGATGGGCATAGCCCTGTGTAGCATCTTCAAATTGATGTATTTTTTCGTATAGGTTTAGGATATCTTTATCGTGAAGTATTTCATTATAAATCACTTGCGCTGTTTTTAAATGTTCCATAAAATTCCTCTTTTTCTTAAACTTATTCTTTAGTACTATTATATAGTATTTTACTATTAAGGCAAAGAAAATAGTAAGATTTTAAAATCCTACTATTTCATTAAGCCAATTTTAATGAAGTTTCTTCGGTATTCATTTCTACTTTTTGATATTCTATTACTTTTAAATATTGCTCTAAAAACGCCTTTTTCATTTCAATTGTATAAGGATAATTGCCCACATAACTTTGCATTTCTTCATAGGCAACACTTTTATGACAAACACTTAGCATATCGACTGCACTACTAAGAGTAATATATGAATAAAAGTGGCGAATATTCAGCAAATCTTCTAAAGAAAACATTTCTATTGTATACCCAGCTTTTATTTTTTCATAAGTTTCTAATATAGAGGCTATTAATTGTTGATTAGCAACTTCTCTATATTTTTTGATTGATTTTATATTATTTTTCATATTTTTCCTTTCTAATGTATTAAAAAAACAAGAATTACGATTTTTTACTCTACACTTTTTTGCTCATTTTGTCAATAAAATCGGGAAAACTTGCTACTATATGACAAAAAAGTACATTATTTTTAAAAATAAGGCCATACTAAAAACAGGTGATAAAAATGGAAATTCTTATTCGTGCCATTGTGCTGTTTATTGTTTTATTTATTATTGTGAAACTTTTAGGTAAAAAACAAATTAAAAATCTTACTTTATATGATTATATTTTAAGTATTACGATTGGTTCCATTGCAGCAGATACTATTATTAGTTTAGATACGCCTTTGTATGATGGAATTCTAGCCTTAGTTGTTTTTGGAGCTATCGGTTATCTTTCTTCTTTACTTTCTTATCATAATCATACGGTAGAAGAAATTATGGATGGAGAACCATTAATACTTTTTGAAAATAATGATTTTAATTATGAAAATTTAGAAACAGCCAAGTTAAGTGTTGCAAAAGTCTTAGAAAATTGTCGCTTAAAAGGATGCTTTGATATTAATGAACTTGATTGTGCTGTTCTAGAACCATCTGGGGATATTTCAATACTTTTAAAAGGAAAAGCACAACCGATCACGAGTAATGATTTAAAAAGTACAGTTCAAAAAAATAGTAAGAAGCAAACTTTAAATCATTTAGTCATTGTAGATGGTGTATTAAATGAAGAAGAATTAAAAAAAGCCAAGAAAAGTTATCATTGGCTTACGAATTATTTAAAAGAAAAGGAAATTCTTTTAGAAAGAGTTACCCTTTTATCTATCGATAAAAATAATAAAATCACATTATTTAGTAAGTAACATTTCTTGTTACTTTTTTAGTTATTCTCATATGGATTATCATTTATTTTATAAACCATATGCGTGTAGTGTTCTTTAAAGCCTAAATCATTATATAACTTCTTTGCAAGTACATTACCACTCATTACATCTAATGATAAATCTTTATTATCTCTTTTACACATCAAAGTTAATAGTTGCAAAACTTTTGTACCAATCCCTTTATTTCTATAATCTTCCTTAATAAATAATCTATATAAATAAATTTGGTGTTGATAAACTTTAATTCCCATAAATCCAACTTCTTGTTGCTCATAAATTATTTTAAAATATCTTTCATTTCTAGAAAATTTAATATCAGTTGGTTTTTTTATAACCAATTTATAAATTGGATCTACTGTATTATGATGTTTCCATTCTTCAATAATCCATTCTCTAAAATATTCGTTTTTTTCTGCTACTAATTTAACTGCTTCCATATTCATTCTCCCCTTTAATTTGAATAATATTATTATAATACATTTTTATAAAACGTAATCACAATAACTACATTTTATCATAATGAGTCCACATTCGAATAATGTGAATTTCTTTTTTTTCTTCATCCACTTCATAAACAATTCTATGTTGTCTATTGATTCTCCTAGAATACAGTCCAGATAACTCACCTGTTAATTTTTCATAAGAAGGAGGGTAACAAAATGGATTTTCCATCATCAAATTTAATATATTTTTACAATTTTTATCAAGATTAGAACTTTTTAATTTTAATTTATCTTTCTCTGCTTGTTTTGAAAACTTAATTGTATATAATTCTACCATTCTTCATCCTTTTTGTACTCTTTAGCAGAATTCCAATCTTCATTTTTTCTTATGTCATTTATATTGTCTATAAATCCTGGAATACTTGATAAAAATAAAGTTTCTTCAATATTTTTCCATTCATCTTCTGAAATTAATACTGCGTTTTTACCCTTATTATTTACAATAGTAATGGGATTAAAACCTACATTAACGTCTGATACTAATTGATATAGATTTGCTCTAGCATTCGTTATATTTATTGTACTCATTATTAATCACCTCATTTGTATTATAACGTACTTTTTTACGTACGTCAAGTTTCTACTATTAGTATATGCAAAAGCAAAATAAAAATGCATATAAAAACTCGAACTATAAAATCCGAGTTTATTATCAATTGACTCTAATGGTATACTTATTTATTATTTTTTTCACTTTGTTGTCTTCTATATAATCTGACTCTCATTAATTCTTCTTCATTTAAGCAATAATTTTCTATAAATCCATCTTCAGAATGTGTTTTTACATATTCATCAATAGGCAAATCGGCTATTGTATCAATCCTTTGAAAATTACAATATATTTTTTTATATTCTCTCTCGTATTTTTCTTGTAGTTTTTTAATAACATAAGATTGAGAATGATGTATTAATTGCTCTCTAAACCATTTTTGTAATTCAATATATTTTTTATAATATTCCTCTTCTGTATATTCAGAAATAGGAAGATATAACGTTATATGTTCCGTTTCAAATTCTAAGCATTTGTCTCTTTCAATGTTCATCCATTCCCCTGTTTCCAAATCTAGAAAAGATTTATAACTCGTATCTGGATCTCTTTCATAGGTTATGGAATCACCTATTTCCTCATTAGAATCATTTTCAATATAACTTCCCATAAAAACCATAATATGATTGCTATTTTTATTTTGACTTCCAAATGCCTCAGGAACTCTATTATATGCACTCTTAATCATTGTTTCTTCAGATGGCCCTATATAATCTTGATTTACTAATTTTGAAAGTTCTAAAAATCTTTTTACGTTTTCATCATTCGCTAATTCTATTAATTCATTTCTATAGGATATTAAGGTTTCCCTTTCTTTTTTTATTCTATTATATTCTTCTCTTACTTCTTTTAATGTAGATTCTTTCATAACTATAAACCTCCTAAATTTATATTATTATAGCATAAATTCATCTATATGGTTATTTTTTTAAAGAAATTTATCTTAATCAGTGAAAAAGGCCCATAATGTTAAATATTACGAACCTATGTTTTAAATTACAAGGAGTGCAACTTTCAATCTACATATCAATTTTTTCTTTAAAAATCATATGATATGGATAGCCTCTTTTATCTATATCATTTAAATTTAATTCAAGTTTTTGGGCTAATTTTAATAAATTATAATATTCTTCAACAGCTTCTTCATCATATTTTTTTACTTCAATTTCTATAAAGTAACCTAAATCTTTTACATAATCTAAAGCTACTTCATATTTATTTAAATAAAAATATTTAGTTCTAGTCTTATTAACAATAGCGATTTCTTCTAAACCCAATATTTCAAAAATTTTACTTAAATTTGTTTCGTTGTCAATTTCTACTTCATATTCGTCACAATACATATTGTTATGCCAATTTTTGTAATTTAAAATCTTTTTGTTTCCCCTTATACCAATTCTTAACCATTCATTAATATCTTTATCATCATTTAAAAACTTTCTATAAGTTGGTTGATAATATTTATCAATTTGCTGACTACTATTCAAAAATTGAGCATTTTTTTGCATATATAAATTTAAACTTGTAAATTTATCATGAGTGACACGAATTTTTATTTCTGTTTCAATATCATTTTTTTTAATATCACCATAAATAAGATATACAACACTACACTCAAATATTTCACTTAACCTAACTATGTCTTCTAATCCCGGTTCTGTTCTATTTGTTTCCCAACTAGAAATGGTTTTATTTGAAACAAAAAGTTGTTTAGCAAGTTCTTCTTGAGATATTTTTTTTGATTTTCTTAATTCTGAAATTCTTTCACCTAAGTTCATAATTTTATCACCAAAATAATTATACCATCCTATTATAAAAAATTATCTCTACAAATTGTAGATTGAATTTTTTCTACTACATAAGTGTATTTTTCTAAATTGCCAAAATAAAACTACTTTCAATTTAAATTTGATAAGTAGTTCTTATTTATCTCGTATTTTTCCGATTTTCTATTGTTATTTTTTTATAACTTTTTTAATAATGGAAGGCCATTCTCTTGATTTATACTTTCTGTAATAGTCATATCTTCCGTTTCTAATATGGCCAATTTTTCAAATAATTGACAATTCGATAATTGTTCTACAAATTCATGTTCATAATTAGATAAGGTTTGTTTAAATCTAGGATCTGAAATACTAAAGTAAATTTTTGAAGCAATATTTTTTTTCATTTCTTTATTTTTTTCTTCTGCTATACTTTTAGCCTCTTCATAAGAGTCAAACAATTCTGAAACAATATCAACCGGATAAGGATTATAATTACAATCATAATTTATAGTAACTCTTTCTCCTATATATTCATCATTATTACGTAATGCAGTTTTTAATGTATTTAAATCTTGATAAGGAAATATTACTTTATGAAAAAGTTTACTATTTCCATCTGAAAAATACTTGATAGAAGATTCAACTACCCAACATTTGGAAACAATATATCCTCTAACAATATCTTTATAATTCGTAATATAGCCACCTTTTTCTTTTAATTCCAATATAGCATATTTTATTGGAAAATTACTTTCACTATTCATAAAACCTCCATCTATCTTTATATTAAGTTCAAATAATGCGAACAATTTTTAACAAATTTGGTGGAGCAGAGGGGGGTCGAACCCCTGTCCAAAATATCCTATGATACAATTTCTACAAGTTTAGCTAGATTTCAATTTCATTATATAACCGGCTATAGCGTACCTATTATATAACTAGTTTAATAAAAGTTCGTTATAGAAACTTAAACAATCTCTATAATATATCTTATATTTATGAACCCCTATCTTACCCTATAAGAGAAAGTAAGTAGAAGTCTCCCACACCTTTAATTAGGCAAAAGCAGGAGCAAAACTATTTGTTTTGTTGTTTATTTTTTTGGTGCATTTAAGGTATGCCTACCACTTGCCATCATATCTAGTAATAATTGTCGAAAGCCATTTACTGCCCCGTGTAAGTATATTAGCATAAAATTTAAAAAAATTCCATAAAATTATGTGACAATAGTTGTGATTTATTGTATAATAAAAAACCAAAAGAAGGAATGTATTATGTACGAAGAAAAAGAAATTAAGTATAAAAAAAGAAAAAAAGAAACAACTCCTAAAAAAGAAGAGGTAAAAAAAGAGGAAAAAAAGGTAAAAGAACCTAAGAAAAAAGTAACAACGAAACCGACTACTAAAAAAAGGGAAACGCCAAAAAAAGTGGTAGCGAAGAAAAAGACTCCAACAAAGAAAAAGAAAACGGCTAAGAAAAAAATACAATTTTCAATCAACATACCACCTATTTTAAAAAGAATTGATTATAAAAAGTTAATTACGGAATTAGTAGTACTTGTACTTGTAATGATGCTTCTTATCTTTACCATTTCTAGAATTCGAAAGCATCAAGAAAAATTAAATGAAAACTTTAATAACAACATTACTCGAATTACAGATGCTACAATTGCTTATTTTAAAGAAAATACATTGCCTCAAAATATTGGAGATTCTACTTCCTTTATTTTAAAAGAAATGCAAAACTTAGAAATCCTTACAGAAGTGAATGATGAAAAAGGAAATTCTTGTGATACCATCGATAGTTATATTATTTTAACCAAAACAATGAATGAAGAATATCGTTTAAAAATCTATTTAAAATGTCCAAATAAAGAAAAGACAGTAGAACAAAGATTAACTTGTAAAGATAAAGAATGTATAGTCACAAAAAAATAGGAATTTTTTCCTATTTTTAAATGTCTAAAACTTCAGTTTCTTCCTTTTTTTCTTCTACTGGAGTATTGTTAATTAATGGTTCTTCTGCTACGGAGATAACATCCTTTTGTAACGTTTTTTCTTCTATTCCCATATCCATATTGGCACTTTCTGTTGTATCTTCTACTTTAATGTTTTCAACTACCGGTGCATCTACTTCATTATCTTCAATCATTTCTTTATTTTTCTTTTCATTTGTATCCACTAGATAACCAATTAATGCAAAGATTAAGATAAAAGAAATAATGATAAACCACAAATAATTGTTTACTAAAAAATCAATAAAAGTTTGCATTTTTTTATCCTCCCTATTCTAATATATGAAATCGATTCCTATTTATGAAATTGTAAGTTTTTCACCCTTAGGTTGAATTTGAATATACGTATTACCATCATTTACAACCAATGGGGTACCATCTTTTAGTTTATAAACGGTTTTACCTTCACGGCTTTTCTTTTCCCAAGTGATTGGTACAGCGTAACCTTCACTAATATAGTAACCAGTTCCACTACCGATATTCTCTAAGTTTTGTCTACCCTTAGCATCTCCACTAATGGTATAGTTATTTACTTGATACGTAATAATATTCTTTGCCGTATATTGTTTTTTCGTTACATAATCAGTATGGGCTTTATTATTAACACTTCTTTTATAATTTTTGTTTTCACTATCATAGGTATAAGAAGATGTTACACTTTTTGAATAGACAATATCCACTTGACTAGCCGGAATGACACCTTCCATAGATGCTAAATCTAATTCTTCAGCACTATAAGAAAGTAATGGGGCTTCTTCGGTTGTTTTACGATAACCTAGTTTTTCAATTCCTTTGTTAATTAATTCCATAGAAGAGAACGCTCTATGTTCTGTTGCAACAGGTAAAGAGTTATCTTTCCAAAAATAGGTATTACCATAAACTAAACCATTTAAATTGTTAATATGAAGTTTATTAATATCACTATAAGCATACTCACTATAACCCCAGTGAACATAGATAGCATCATTTTCTAAAGCATAATCTAAATAATAATGTCTAGAACTACGAATACTACCAATTCGTTCGGTATTGGCATCTTTATAAATGGCCATTAATCTTGTAATTCCACCTTCTACAATCATTTCATATACCATATAAGCATCTTGTAAACCTGAATGATATGGTCTTGCCGTTGAAATATTGTTAATCATAACAGCAATTGGTCTAGAATTACTCTCTAAATCGATAATTTTAACTTTTGGTTTTTCCACTGTCTCTTGTGGTGTTTCGTTTGTTGTATTTTCTTTTATCTCTCTAGGAATAAACTGAACAACTAAAAAAAGAACAATAGTAAGAAGGAATAATCCTAGTACTACACTTTTCGTTTTATTTTGTTTCCTACGTTTTGCCATAACTACCACCTATAAAATATTATAGCATAAAGACTAAAAAAAGAGAATTAAATATACCTTCTCTTTTCTCGTTCTTCATCACGTTTTTTAATGCTTTCTCTTTTATCATACAGTTTTTTACCCTTACAAACACCAATTAAAAGTTTGGCTTTTCCTCTTTTTAAATAAAGTTTTAAAGGAATAATACTATAGCCATCTTGACTGACTGCTTCTTTTAATTTTAGAATCTCTTTTTTATGAAGCAATAACTTTCTTGTTCTTGTCTCTTCGTGATTAAATTGATTTCCTTCTTCGTATTTGGCAATAAACATATTTAAAACAAAGGCTTCATTATTCTTAATCACGACATACGTATCTTTTAAGTTAGCAGAACCAGCACGAATACTTTTTATTTCTGTTCCAACAAGTTCTATTCCTGCTTCTAATTCACTTTCAACGGTATAATCAAATGTTGCTTTTTTATTTCTTATTTCCATCTTCATCACTCTTTACAATTTCAAAATCAATCATAGCAGTTGCTTTTGATGCACTAACAACTTTTACTTTCAATTGGTCTCCAATACGATATTGTACTTTGGTATTTTCTCCAATTAAAGCAAGTTTTTCAGGAACATAATGGAAGTAATCACCTTTTAGAGTACTAACGTGTACTAGTCCTTCTACTAAATTCGGAAGTTCTACAAAGAAACCAAAGTTGGTAACGGTCGAAATCATACCCACATATTCTTCTCCAATATGACTTTCCATATATTCTGCCATTTTCATATCTAAAACATCACGTTCGGCATTGACACTTCCAACTTCTTTTTGGCTTGAATGCTCGGCGATATCAACAAGTGCACTCTCATAATAACTAATGGTAGACATCGACAAATCTTTTTCTACCAAGTATTTCTTTAAAAGACGATGAACGGTTAAATCTGGGAATCTTCTTATAGGGCTCGTAAAATGCGTATAGGCTTTACTACCAAGTCCAAAGTGTCCAATGTTATCTTTTGAGTATTCGGCTTTTTTCATACTACGTAATAGCATACTAGATAGTATACTAAATTCTTCTTTATCAGATAATTCACTTAGTAATTTTTGCATAGAGATTGGCGTTAAATCCGTTACTTTGGTTTGTAATTCATAACCTAAAAGTTTAACTAAATTCACAAAATCATCAATTTTTTCACTATTTGGTGTACCATGAACACGATAAATAAATGGTAAATCCATATTATAGATATGACTGGCAACCGTTTCATTGGCTGCAATCATAAAGTCTTCGATAAGCATTTCGCCATCTTCTCGTTCTCTTTTTACGATATCAATAGCACGTCCTTCTTCGTCTTGAACAACTTCTGCTTCATCAATATCAAAATCAATATATCCACGAGAAATTTTTTCTTTACGTAAGATATGAGCAAGTTCATTCATTTTTCTTAAAGTAGGAGCAAATTCTTTATAATCCGGTGCTACAATATCACGCATTAATATATCATTTACGGCTTCATAGGTCATTTTCTTACGGCTTTTAATATAACTTGGGAAAATATCATAACTTACGACTTTACCACGATTATTGATTTTCATGACACAACTCATCGTAAGTCGAACAACACCTTCATTTAAAGAACAAATTCCATTCGATAATTTATGTGGAATCATCGGAATAACGGTATCGGCAAGATAGCAAGAAGTTCCTCTTTCATAAGCGGTATCTCCTAATGCCGTATTTTCTTTTACATAATTCGATACATCTGCAATATGAACACCCAAAACATATAAATCGTTTTCCATTTCTAAACTAATCGCATCATCAATATCTTTGGTATGGGACCCATCGATTGTAAATATTTCTTTATCGGTTAAATCCGTACGACCAACTAAATCTTTTTCTTCTACTTCGGTGGGAATACTTTCTAGTTCTTTTTCTACATCTTTATTAAACTCTGTTTCGATTCCATACTTACAAGCAATGGATAAAATATCAACACCCGGGTCATCTTTATGCCCTAATATTTTAATCACTTCTGCTAAGTATTTTTTAGGTCCAAGTTCTTTTACAAGGCGAATCACGACTTTATGTCCTGGAACACAATTCGTTAAACTTTCTTTTTTTAAAACAAGTTCTATATCTTTTTTGTCATCATCTAAATCAATTTGCATTTCATTATCCTTAACGATAACTTCTCCGACCATATCATTAATTTCTCTTTTTAAAACACGTAAAACTTTACCTTCTTTTTTAACACCACTACGTATAATTTCTGATAGAACAATATCATCGTGAATAGCACCATTTAAGTTATCACTTGCAATATACAAGTCATCTTCTTTTTCTAAGATAACAAAACCATACCCTTTTTTATTAACAGTTAGTCTTCCTATTTTTAGGTTAGGACAATTTTTAAGTAAGATATATTTTTCCTTTTTCGTTCTATAGACTACAAATTCTTCAACTAATTCCTCTAATGTATCTCTCACCATTTTATACTCTTCAGGTGTAGTAAGGCCTAGTAAATCATTAATTTCTATTGCATCTTTTGCTTCATAAATATTTTCTAATACTTTTACGATTTCTTCTTTCATTTTTATCACCCATTCATTGTACAAGTTTTCACATTATCAACCCAACGTACATTTACTTTATATTTATTTTGATTTTCTGTAACCAAACCTTTCTTTGGATCATTAGGATCCGTTTCTTTAGGATCTTTTAAGTTATCTTCAATTAAACCTTCTTGTATTAATTCATCTACACTTATACTACAATTATTATTACTCTTACAAGAACTTCTTTTTGTTGTATCCCACTTCGTTTCTACATAAATACAAGCACTTTCTTCTAAATTCTTTTTAAAGTTATCATATTCTGTATCATTTTGTTCACTTAATAAGCCACTCATATTATTTACAATTATCATTCCAATTAGAATCATAATACCTATTGTTACTATTAACTCAATTAAAGTAAAACCTTTATTATTCTTCATATTGTTCACCAATTTTATTATACCCCATAAAATCACAAAAAAAAAGCAAAGTAGCATTTACTTTACTCATTATTTTCTTCTTTTAATTCTAATTTTCTTGATATTCCTATTTCCTTTTGTTCTTGATATTCATTATATAATTCATCAAAGCGTTCTATAGAAGTAGTTAATAAATACTTATTTATATCTTCTTTTGTTAATAATTCTTTTATCTTTTCTAAGTCTTGCTCAGTTAAAAAATCAGTTAAATTTTTTCTTTTTTCTTCTTGCATTTCTCTAAAATAATAGGTATTTTTTAAATTTTCTGAAAAATTTGTTATTAACATTTGTAATACAGCATTTTCTAAATCACTAGGATTTATAGTTTTTCTAAAATCTATAAATACTTTAATTTCTTTGCAAAGTAGGCCTTCTGGTTTACTTAATTCTTCATCAACTGCAAGTTCTAAAGAAATAAAACCATTATCTACAATAAAATTACTGACTATATCGTGATCTTCTAATAAATAGGTAAACAAACATTTTAATGATTCTACATCAATTATGCCATTAACATTAATTTGATTATAATGATTCAATTGTATATAAGACATATCTTTTCTTGCATTTACAAAATCTATCATAATATCAAGTATTTCATGATTACGTTTCATTTTTTCCATTCGATTTTTTACAATTGGAATGTCTTCTAAAATACATTTTTGAAACAATTCAATTAGTTCTTTGTATTCATTTAAATCTGAATCATAATAATATTTCATAATAAACCACCCTATTTTTTATATTCTTTACTTTATAAATAAGATAAAGGAAACAACAAAGAAGACAATACCTAAAAATAATGTAATGCGACTAATTAAAAGTTCAATACCACGTTCTTTTGTATTTTGAAATAAACTTTCATTACCACCTGTAATAATTTGTGCAGAATCACTTGCTTTATTACTTTGTAATAATACAATAGCGATTAATAATACTGATACGATTAATAATATTGTTTCTAACATAATAAACACATCCATTCGTTTAAGTATATTACCATACTTCTCGTAAAATTTCAATAATTATAGATAACTTTCTATAATTGCATAAACTTCATCTTTTCCTTTTTTTGTTATGGTAGAAAAAGGAATAAACTCTTTATTCAATTTTAAAGTATCCTGAATTAACTTATCTTGTTTTGAACGATTATTTTTTGTTACCTTATCATACTTCGTAGCAACTACCGTAATATCTAAATTATAGTATTTTAAAAAGTTATACATTAATATATCATCTTCCGTTGGTTTATGGCGATAATCAACTAGTAAAAAAACGTGTTTTAATTCTTCTCTATTTTTTAAATACTCTTCAATCATAAGTCCCATTTTTTTACTTGTTCCTTTATCAACTTTTGCATAACCATATCCAGGAACATCAATTAAATAAAATAAATCATTGATTAAATAAAAATTTAATGTTTGTGTTTTACCGGGTTTAGAACTCGTTCTCGCATAGTTTTTACGACTAATTAAAGTATTGATAAAACTACTTTTTCCAACATTACTTCTTCCAACAAGTAAAAATTCACATTTTTTATCTTCTGGATATTGACTTTGACGAACAGCAATGTTTTTTAAGTCAACTGTTTTGATTTCCATAAAAATCACCTAGAAAACATTATACAAGAAATGAAAGGTATTTGCAAATTGGATATAGGAATTGTCTTATTTTGTCGTAGATTGATAAGTTAGTTCTAGTTTTGTCGAATCGCTTGAAATATAAATTTTTATCTATATAATAACTCACCGTTACCGAGAAAGGGTGGCGTTTACTATCCATTTTTCTATCTTCCTTATTAGGGGATCGTTTTGGTTTTTGAAAGGGAAAGAAGGAGTGAGTAGTTATGAACAAAGAAAATTTACATTTATGTATACTAGTTCTTCTAGTAATTATAATTATGTTATTCGTAATTATATTACGTTTAATATAACTAAAAAACGCTATATTACGAAAGTAATATAACGCTTACACTGAGTAGGCGTTACCAAATCTCGGTAACACTTACATTTTGATTATAATAGATTTTTATACATTTTGCAAATTTATATTAATGCAAGAACGATACGGAAACTATTACCAACACCACCTACGCCTCTACCTAAAGAAAAAATACCACAATGACTTCCCCATATAGGAGTTTGACCACGAATAGGATAATAATTCCCCGACATAAGACTATATGCCAAATCATTATACCATGATGAAGAAATAGATGTAGAAGTACCATCATTACCTTTTCCAGAATTGGCAAACGGGCCCATTTCACCTATTGCATCGCCCAAAATTCGGTAATTAAAAACTGTACGTGAATTGTTAGAATTATAAGAATCAAAATATCTTGAATCATTTAAATCTTCTTGAGTTAATCCATCAACATTTTTATTCATAACTCCCATCATAGTTTCACTTGCTCCGCCACTCATATCATAGATACCACTATAATTTTTAGTTGTACTTGCTAATACACTATTTGAATTTTTGTAATTTATTGTTTTTGTTCCATCTGTATTTGGAGATTTTGATTCATAATCTTGATAGATACTCCACCCGGCTGATGGAACATTTACTGCTGCGTAACCTGTTACATAACCACTATTATTATTTATTCTTACTTCTTCGCAAGTAGTAGTTCCATTATTAGTACATCTACCATAAATAGAATTTGTAAGATATGCTATTGCTCCCCATTCTGTATTCTTCATCATATGACTTCGTAAACTTTCTTTATATTTTAATGCGTTTTTAAACATGTTCCCTACTGTTATATTTGTCCAACTATATACATTTGGTTTGATAACAACTTTAGATTTATCGGTTGTATTATGATTTTGTGCATCTATTGTACTTGTTGCTCCTTTATATCCTGTTTCAAACTTTCCTACCCAAAAACCATTTGCTCCAAATGAAATAAATGCTGGGTGTGTCATCCAATAATCTTTTTGGCATTTTCCACTTGCACCCGATACTCCTTGTGTTCTTTCTTCATTCATTGGTGTTTTACATTGTTTATATTCTTCTTTTGTTTCATCATCTACGGTATCAGTAAGTCCAAACTCGATTGCAATTGCATTTGTTGGTCCCTTATCAACAATAGTACTTGATGCATTTTGATAATTTCCCATATCAAATAATTTATATCGATATTTTGGTATCCATACAAAATAACTTTCGATATATTGTTCTTCTATTTTTTCATTAACTCCTATGTTTTGTTGTTTTCCTGCATCAGTTAATATAACGGCATTTGCCCATTCTTTCTTTTCATAACTATACCATTCTTGTGTTATATCGGCTTTGGTTACTTCTCCATTATTTCCTATTTTTACTGGTACAAGTTCTCCTTCTTCATCTAATACCGGATCTGCTCCATTTAGTAATTCTTCTGTATACGTTTTTGTTTTTCTAAAATCAGGAATTGTTCCTTGTAAAACATCAAACGTTTTTTCTACTTTATACATGGCAAAACTTCGGTATAGACTTATACCTCCTATAATAAGCAAAATTCCTATTATGCTTCCTATTAAAATACTTTTTCGTTTCTTATTTTTGTTAAATTTGTTTAGTTTCATTTTTATTCTCCTATTTGCATATCACATTTTGTGATTTTATAATCTCATTATAACCCATTTTGAGTTATAGTTCAATATCTTATTTTGAGATATAGTAAAATCCTTTTAAGGTGAGCAAAGAATGAATAGATTAAGAGAATTAAGAGAAGATAATGATTTATTTCAAAAAGATATTGCTAAAATTTTAAATATGAGTCAAAATGGATACTCTTCTTATGAAACAGGAAGACTTGATATTCCAACAGATGTTTTAAAAAAATTAGCAGAATATTATAAAACAAGTATTGACTATATTTTATATTTAACAGACGAAAGAAAACCTTATCCAAAAAGTATTCTAAAAGAAGATTAAGAGTATTGAAATCAAATAAAAATATGTTATAATAAACACTTGTCAGGAGGGTTTATTATGCGTATTAAAGAACTTAGTATCCACGAATTTGAAAGTTTTGCTGATAAAAGTGGATTTGGAAGTCATTACCAAACTTACGAATATGCAATACTTATGAAAGACAATGGTTTTGATTTTGAAATGATTGGTTTAGTAGATGATAAGGATACTATCCACGCTGTTAGTTTAATTCTTATAAAAAAGTTAACAAAGTTCTTTAAATATGGCTATGCCCCTAAAGGATTTATTGTCGATTATTCCGATAAAGAATTATTAAAGACTTTCACTGATAAAATCATTGAACATTATAAAAAAAGATTAGCGTTTATCAAAATAAATCCTGAAATTGCAATTGCAGAAATTGATACCAAAACATTTAAAAAAACTTATAACGATAATGTTCAAATTATTAAATCTTTAATTGATTTAGGGTATGTTAAATTAAAGGATAATGTCTATTTTGAATCGGCTTTACCAAAATACAATGGAATTGTTCCTTTAAAGAAGTTTTCTTTAGATTCTTTAGATAAAAATACAAGAAATAAAATTAAACGTGGTGCACTAAAGGGTTTAGATATCGAAATTGCTGATTATAGTGGTATTGATATTCTTTATAATTTTATTAAGAAAAAAAGAAATAAAGATTCTTTCTATTATAAAAGTTACTATAAAGCTTTCTCTCATTCTAAAAATGTTGATTTATTCTTAGTAAGTTTAAATACCCATCATTTTTTAGTCAATTCCAAAAATGCCTATGAAAATGAATTAAATCATAATCAAGCAGTATCTGATACGTTAATCGAAAATCATACGGATAAAAACTTACATATCAAAATGGATTCCGATAAAACCCTTTTATCTTACAAAAATGATGTATTAGATGCCCAAGCAAAAGCAAATAAGGGTGAAAAAATCTATATTGCAGGGGCATTAGTAATTAAGTATCAAAATCGTATTCAGATTGTTATGAGTGGGTATGATACGAATTATAGAAGTTTTAGTCCTAATTACTTTATGCATTATAAAATACTTGATTATTATAAAAAGTATTATGACTTTGCGGATTTAAATGGAATGACTGGAGATTTTACCAATACGAATCCTTACAAAGGTTTAAATGATTTTAAACTTGGATTTAAACCAAAAGTATATGAGTTTATTGGAGAATTTGATTTAGTTATAAATCACTCCATTTATACTTCTCTATTAAAGAGTGGAAAACTTGCCAAAATCTTTAATAAAACCGATATAAAAACGAAGTAAAAACTACTTCGTTTTTAGCTTCCATACACTTCTTGGTAGCAAGCATTTTTTCTGTTTTCATAGAAGGCATTATGTAATGCACGTACCTTTTCGTGTATTCCTTGTACTACTTCTTGATAGCCATTATTTTCGTGAAGAGTAAGTATAGAAATTGCGTAAGGGTGCTCTTCTAAACTTAAACCAATATCGTGATAGTTACTCGCATAACTTCCATATTTGTGATAGATTTTAATCGTATCTGTATTAAAGGCATTTCGTTCATTGTTATCCATTATGCTTTTTAGAAATGGTCCATATTCTTCATTTTCTGTAATAATTTTATACGCTTCTTTTAAATAAATATTGGTATCTTCTGCTGTTTGATTGCCGTAATTATCTCCACCTGTTAATATGACTTTAGCACCTAAACTTTGTCCATATTCTTTTAAATTATTAAAACCAATATAATCTAAAAGCATTAAATGGGCACTATTATCACTTACAGAAATAGCATAGGTAATTAAATCTCTTAATGATACTTGTTCACCTACTTTTCTTTTTTCCATACCACTACTAAATCCTCTTACATAATTACTTGTATAGGTAATGGTTTCAGTATCTAAATTTACGTTTCCTAAAGTGGCTTGGTTAATTAAATAAAGAGCATCTACAATTTTAATTAAACTACAACCATAATAAACGGTATCAGCAGCATATTTATAATTAAATCCTGTTTGTATGTCTTCATAAAGTACACTTGCTTTATAATTATTGCTTTTTATAAATGCATCAATTTCATTTTTTTGATTTAACAATTCACTTGTTAGTTCACTTTCATCATATTTTTTCGTTAAGCAAGTTTGATATTTTTCTTCCTTTTCTTTTTTTATGCGTTCTTCTTCTATTCTTTGTTGTTTTTGTAAGATAGCCAATTGATGTTGATGATCATAATAAAGATAGCAACCACCTAATGCTAGAGCAAGAATAAAAACATAGACAATTTTTCTTAAAGTTTTCTTCTTTTTTCTTTTAGCCATCCCTACTTCACCTACCATATAAGATATTACCATATTTTATGAAAAAGAGAAAGTGAATAAACTTATATTTATTCACAAAATTCCATACTTTTAATACTTATTTATCACAAAATTCCTAATTTTTGACTTTTTTCGTATTTTTATCCACAAAAAAACTTCCACAAGGGAAGTTTTAAAGTTTCATTATTCAATGATTTCAGAAACTACACCAGCACCAACAGTACGTCCACCTTCACGGATAGAGAATTTTGTACCATTTTCAAGAGCAACTGGAGCAATTAATTCTACTGTCATATCTACGTTGTCACCAGGCATAACCATTTCAACTCCACTAGGAAGTTCAATGACACCAGTAACATCAGTAGTACGGAAATAGAATTGAGGTCTGTAGTTTGAGAAGAATGGAGTATGACGTCCGCCTTCTTCTTTACTTAGAACATATACACTAGCTTTGAATTTATGATGTGGAGTAACACTTCCAGGTTTAGCTAGTACTTGACCACGTTCAACTTCATCACGAGCAGTACCACGTAGTAATACACCTGCATTATCTCCTGCTTGAGCAAAGTCTAATTGTTTTCTGAACATTTCAATACCTGTACATACAGTTTTTTGAGTAGGTCTTAAACCAACGATTTCAACTTCATCATTAAGATTTAATACACCACGTTCAACACGTCCTGTAACAACAGTTCCACGTCCTGAGATAGTGAATACGTCTTCAATACTCATTAAGAATGGTTTATCTGTGTCACGAACTGGTGAATCGATATAATCATCAACTGCAGCCATTAAATCACGAATTGATTGAGCAGCAGCTTCATCACCTTCAAGAGCTTTTAAAGCACTACCACGGATAATAGGGCATTCAGTATCGAAATTGTATTCTCCTAATAATTCTCTAATTTCCATTTCTACTAAGTCAAGTAATTCTGGATCATCAACTTGGTCACATTTGTTCATGTAAACAACGATTTTAGGAACACCTACTTGACGAGATAATAAGATATGTTCTCTTGTTTGAGGCATTGGTCCATCTGCAGCAGATACTACAAGGATTGCTCCATCCATTTGAGCAGCACCAGTAATCATGTTTTTAACATAGTCAGCATGTCCTGGGCAGTCTACGTGAGCATAATGACGTTTTTCAGTTTCATACTCAACGTGAGCAGTATTAATTGTAATACCTCTTTCTCTTTCTTCTGGTGCTTTATCGATATCAGCATAATCAACAAATTTACCAAAATATTTTGTAATTGCAGCTGTTAATGTTGTTTTACCATGGTCAACGTGTCCAATAGTACCAATATTAACATGTTCTTTTGAACGGTCATATTTTTCTTTTGCCATTGTTTTTTTCTCCTTTCAATCTATATATTATTTTATCTAATGCTTGAATGTTTTTCAAGTATTATTTTTAGTTAACGCTGTTTTTCTTTATGATTTCTTCAGCGATTGATTTTGGAACTTCTTCATAATGGTCAAGTTCCATTACAAAGTTTCCACGGCCTTGGGTGTTAGAACGCAAGCTTGTTGCATATCCAAACATTTCAGCAAGTGGTACCATTGCCGTAATTTGTAAGGCATTACCACGAGATTCTTGTCCTAATGGACGTCCTCTTCTACTTGTTAAATCTCCCATAACATTACCCATATATTCATCTGGAACGGTTACAGCAACTTTCATAACAGGTTCAAGAAGTACAGGTTTACATTTATTTTTAGCTTCTTTTAAAGCCATACTTGCAGCAATTTTGAAGGCCATTTCACTTGAATCGACATCGTGATAAGATCCATCAAATAATGTTGCTTTAACATCTACCATTGGGTAACCAGCAAGAATTCCTCCAGCCATTGCTTCTTGTAATCCTTTATCCGTAACTGGAATATATTCACGTGGTACAACACCACCAACGATAGCATCAACGAATTCATATCCTTTTTCAGGATTTGGTTCAAATTTAACCCATACGTGACCATATTGTCCACGACCACCTGATTGTTTAATATACTTACCTTCACAATCACCGGCTTGGGTAATGGTTTCACGATAAGCAACTTGTGGTCTACCAATATTTGCTTCTACGTTAAATTCATCTTTCATTCTTCTTACTAAAACTTCAAGGTGTAACTCACCCATACCACTAATAACCGTTTGTCCAGTTTCAGGATCCGTTTTGTATTTGAATGTTGGGTCTTCTTCAGCAAGTTTTTGTAAGGCAATACCAAGTTTTTCTTGATCGGCTTTACTCTTTGGTTCAATTGCTTCATCAATAACTGGTAATGGGAATTCCATACCTTTCATGATAACAGGATTTTTTTCATCACATAATGTATCAGCAGTTGTTGTATTTTTAAGTCCTACAGCAGCAGCAATTTCACCACAATACACTTCACTAATTTCCTTACGGTTATTTGCGTGCATTTGTAAGATACGTCCAATTCTTTCTTTTTCACCTTTTGTACTATTTACAATGTAAGAACCACTTGTTAAGTGTCCTGAGTAAACTCTAAAGAAAGCAAGTCTACCTACAAATGGGTCAGCCATAATTTTGAATGCTAAGGCTGTAAATGGTTCTGAATCACTTGGATGACGTTGTACGTCTGCTCCTGTTTTTGGGTCATAACATTCAATTGATGGAACATCAGTTGGAGCAGGCATATAATCAATTACAGCATCAAGGGCTAACTTAACCCCCATATTTGATAAGGCACTACCACACATTACTGGGAAGAATTCAGCAGCAAGAACACCTTTACGAATAGCACTCTTGATTTCTGCTACACTTACTTCTTGTCCATCTAAATATTTTTCCATTAAAGCATCGTCAAATTCAGCAACGGCTTCAATTAATTCTATACGTTTTTCCTTTGCTAAATCTACTAAATCAGCAGGGATTTCAATTTCAGTTGGTTCTTCTTTTTCACCACCATCATAATGGTAAGCTTTCATTTCAACTAAATCGATAATTCCATTAAATTCACTTTCAGCACCAATTGGCCATTGAATAGGTTTATAATTAACACCTAAACGACTTCCAATTGTACCTAACGTAAATTCAAAATCGGCTCCTAATTTATCCATTTTATTAGCAAAAATCATTCTTGGTACTTTGTATTCTGTTGCTTGACGCCATACAGTTTCACTTTGAGGTTCAACACCGGCATTGGCATCAAGTAAACAAATAGCACCATCTAATACTCTTAAAGATCTTTGAACTTCAACAGTAAAATCTACGTGCCCTGGAGTATCGATAATATTTAAACGATATCCTTTCCAATGGGCAGTTGTTGCAGCAGAAGTAATGGTGATACCTCTTTCTTTTTCTTGCTCCATCCAGTCCATTTGAGATTCACCATCGTGAGTTTCTCCAATTTTATGAGTAATTCCGGTATGGAATAAAACACGTTCTGTAAATGTTGTTTTACCAGCATCGATATGGGCCATTATCCCAATATTTCTTAACTTGTCTATTGTAACATCTCTAGCCATCTTTTATTCACCTACCATCTATAATGAGCAAATGCTTTATTTGCTTCAGCCATCTTGTGAGTATCTTCACGTTTTTTAACTGCTCCACCCGTATTTTGGGCAGCATCCATAAGTTCATTGGCTAAATTAATTGCCATTCCCTTACCATTTCTAAGTTTCGCATAGTTTACAATCCAACGTAAGGCTAATGCTTGACTTCTTTCATCACTAACTTCTAGTGGTACTTGGTAATTTGAACCACCTACACGACGAGATTTAACTTCTAGAGCAGGTTTTACGTTTTCTAAAGCTTCGTTATATACATCGATTGGTTCTTTACCAGTTTTTTCTTTTATGATATCAAATGCTTCATAAAGAATTTTTTGAGCAGTACCTTTTTTTCCATCTTGCATAATTTGGTTTACTAATTTTGTAACCACTTTTGAATTATACACGGGATCTGGTAATACATCTCTTTTAATTGCTCTTCTCTTACGCATTTTAATTTCCTCCTTTATCTATTATTTTTTTGGTTTTTTAGCACCATATTTACTACGACCTTGTTGTCTATTTTGTACGCCTTGTGTATCAAGTGTTCCACGTACAATATGATAACGAACACCGATTAAGTCTTTAACACGTCCACCACGTACTAATACAACACTGTGCTCTTGTAAGTTATGCCCTTCTCCTGGAATATAAGCATCAATCTCTTTTCCATTTGAAAGTCTAACTCTCGCATATTTACGAAGTGCTGAGTTTGGTTTTTTAGGTGTCTTTGTTCCAACACGAGTACAAACGCCTCTTTTTTGTGGACTTTTTGCATCTGTTTGTTTTCTTTCAAGTGTATTAAATCCAACATTTAAAACGGGACTTTTACTCTTTTTGGTTTTCTTCTTTCTTTTGTTCGTAACTAATTGATTAATTGTAGACATAATACTCTCCTTTCATTAACACATATCCTGGTGTATCAAATTTTCTATTAAATTAAGTTCTATCTAAGATAGAACCGCTTTTAAAAACCATAAATACTATAACACTCTCAATATATGAAAGTCAAGAAAAAATATGCATTATCAGCTCTAAGGAGTGAAAATTTTTCGCAATCAACCAATTTGATATAATATAGAAAAGGTGGTTGATTAAATTGATG
>CANROY010000007.1 GCA_947632355.1 uncultured Bacilli bacterium | reverse complement strand
AGAAGAGAAGCATAAAGAAGAGATAAAAGATGCAGAAGCAACAGGAGTAAGAAAAGGAATGGAACAAGGTATTCAAGCAGGTATTCAAGAAGGTGAACATCATGCTAAAATTTCTACAGCTAAGAAGATGCTAGAAAAAGGAATATCTATTGAAGACATCGTTGATTGTACAGAATTATCTTTCGAAGAGGTAAGTAATTTAAAGAGAGAAATATAAAAATAAGTTTCTTTCTTTTCTTTTGTTGGACAAAGCAAGCTTATAAAATTTAGCAAAACTTTTTTTATAAAGTATAAATAAGAAAAAAGAAAATTTTGATATTGAATTAGATATTAAGGAAAATAATTTATTGTCTCGTATTAAAAAAGAATTTATAGATAAGTATTTACAACATCCATAAATTCTTTTTTTATTGTTTCTAAATATTCTTCTGTCTTTGCTTCAAAACGAATAGTTAAATTAGGGCCGGTATTACTAGCACGAACTAAAGCCCAACCATCAGGAAAAGTAATTCGTACACCATCAATGTCATTATAGGAATAGCCTTTTTCTTTTACGTATTCTAAGACTTGTTTAACAATTTCAAATTTCTTTTCATTCGTTGTTTTTATTTTTATTTCAGGTGTAGAGTAGTATTTCGTAATATCTTCTAACATTTCACTTAAAGATAAATTGGTTTTTGATAGGATTTCCATAATTCTTAATCCCGCATAGATGCCACTACCTAAAGCAAAATCACGGTCATTAAAGAAAACGTGTCCTGAATATTCTCCTCCAAAACTTAAACCTAATTCTTTGGTTTTGGCTTCTGTATAACTCGTACCGGTTCGATAGCAATAAGGAGTTCCACCAAGACGAATGATTTCATCTTCTAAAGATTTTGTGCATTTTACATCATACAAAATGGTTTTATTTTCTAAAGTAGGAAGTAAGTTTTTCACAATTAATAACATAAATAAATCGGCGGAAATGTACTTGCCATTTTCTAAAACAATTCCAATACGGTCCCCATCACCATCATAAGCAATTCCAATATCTGCATGTATTTCTTTTACTTTTTCTTTTAACATTTCCATATTTTCTTCTACGGCAGGGTCAGGATGGTGATTAGGGAATGTTCCGTCATTTGCATCACAAATATAGGTGATCTCTAAATTTGGAAATAGGGCATGTACTTCTTTTGCAATACAAGTCGTAGCACCATTTCCTAAATCAATCACGGCTTTTACACGTTTTTCTCCCATCTGAATATTTCGCCTCATATAGTCTAAATAATCGTTTTTAATATCTTTTAAAATAACTTTTCCTTTGCCTGTTAAAAACTCATTATTTAAAACATAATCACGAAACTGATAAATCATTTCTCCACGTGCATTGGCTAGAGCATCAAAAGAAAACTTAAAACCATTATCTTCTTTAGGATTGTGACTTGCTGTTACCATAATGCCATAAAGTTTTCTATTGTGTCTCGTTAAATAATGCATGGGTGTTGTAATTTGACCGTAGTTATACACATCACATCCACTATCCGTAATTCCTTCTATTAAAGCATTGGCAAGAGATAAACTAGAAATACGATTGTCTCTTCCAACCACACAAGCATTTTGTTGTAATTTTTCTTTAAGATAACTTCCATAACCTCTTCCAATTTGGTAAGCAATTTTTTCATCTAAATCTACATTGTAAGTTCCACGAATATCATATTCTTTAAAAATAGATGAATCTATATTCATAATTTAAAACCTCTTTTCTATACTAATAATACCATATTAAAAAAAGATAAATTTATACTTTGTAAAGTCATTTACTTTTTATTGACAATTAGATTTGTAAAAGTGTATAGTTAAAATAGAAAGAGTGGATTAAGATGAAAGAGATGGAAGAAAATTTCTTAAAAATTAAAGAATTAAATAAACAGTTAGATGAAACAATAAAAAAATCTTATGAAGAAGTCAATCGTCAATTGTTAAAAACAGAAGCCAAATTAAATAAAAAAGAAGAAGCAAAAGAAGAAAAAAAGAATGCCATAGAGGATATAGAAATCGTAGATTTGGATAAAGAAGAGATAAAAAAACCATTATTAAATCAAAATTTATTACGTAAAAGTATAGAAAAAAGTGTAAAACCAAATGTTTTTGTATCCAATAAACGAAAAACAGTTAGAGGTAATTTAAAAAAATATGTTTTTCTAGCCGCAGCAACCTCTATTCTTATGACTTCTGTAAGTATTCATACACTCAATAACCACTATCAAAATAAACAATATAAAGAAAATTTAAAAGAATATAGAGAAGAAATTTATAATCCCAATACGACTTATGATGGAGTGCAATATAGTGCATCTTTAAAAGAAAAAGTACCGATTCATAATCATGATTGGCAATCGATGATTGAAGAAATACATGAGAAGTATGAAAATCCAATTACGGCTTTTTATATGTATTACTATACTTTAGATGACTATTGTAAAAAGAATAATCTAAATACTGTTTTAAATGAAATTAATCTTTATTATGGTACAGATTTTCATAGTATAGAGGATGTTTATGCGTATGCGAATGTTGCAAATTATAAAGAATTAGAAAACTATGTGAAAAATGATTTAAGTCGATTAAATGAAGGAGAATTAAGCGATGGAGAAAATAGAAGTAGTAACCTTGGAAGATAATAAAGAATATGGTATTATGGATACGTTAGAAATAGATGGGATTCCTTATTTGTTTTTACAAGAAATGCCTTTTAAAGAGGATTGTGAAGTTGTGATTCGTAAACTAGATACAAATAGCGATATTATTTTAGGGTTAGATAGCGAAGAAGAGTATTTAAAAGCTTTAGAAGCTTATGTGAAAAAAAGTGAGGAAAATATTGACAGCCATTAGAAAAAGAAAGTATAATAGGTAGTGTTAAAAACGAGGAACAAGAAGAGTAGAAAAAGTGCTTTTAAAAGAGAGTTCATGGTTGGTGGAAATGAATAAAAAAACTTTTTTGAAAATCACTTGGGAGTTGTATTTCAGAAAAAATAGTAAGAAATACCGAGTTGCTTACGTTACAAGCCAATTAAGTAAAATAAAGGATGGTACCGCAGAATTGCTCCTTAAAAAGTGATTCTTGCGGTTTTTTAATTTAGAAAGAAGGAAATTTATGAAAAATTTTAAAGAGTTGGATAAAAGACCAGTAAATGAAGTTGAAGCATCTATTTTAGAATCTTGGGGAAGTATCAATAAGATGCACGATGCCCAAGTTGAGAAAAATAAAAATAATGAGACATTTGTTTTTTATGATGGACCAGCTTTTGCAAATGGTTTTCCAGGATTACACCATATGGTTGCCAAAAACTTAAAAGACACGATTACCAAATATTATGTGATGAATGGAAAGAAAGTCATTCGTAAAATTGGTTGGGATACCCACGGATTACCGGTTGAAAATCACGTAGAAAAGAAGTTAGGCATTTCTTCTAAAAAGGAAATTGAAGAACTTGGAATTGCCAAATTTAATGAAGAGTGTCGAAAAAGTGTTAGAGAAAACGAAAGTGCCTTCACCGATCTAACAAGTAAAATGGGTCAATTTTTTGATGTCGAACATCCTTATTTAACCTATAAAAATGAATATATTGAAACCGAATGGTGGATTTTAAAACAAATGTGGGAAAAGGATATGTTCTATGAAGGAACTCGTGTTGTACCCTATTGTCCTCATTGTGGAACAGGTCTTGCAACCCATGAAGTTGCTCAAAACTATCAAACGGATCAAGCCATTACTGTTTATGTTCCTTTTAAGAAAAAGGAGGAAGATGTTTACTTCTTAGTTTGGACAACAACCCCTTGGACTTTAATTGCCAATGTTGCGTTATGTGTAAATCCTAATGAAGAGTATGCTCTTGTTGAATCAAAAGGAACTAAGTTTATTTTAGCGAAATCTTTAGTCGAAAAAGTTCTAGGAGAAGAAGCAACTATTTTAGAAACCTTTAAAGGAAGTACTTTAGAGTATCAAGAATACGAACAATTAATTCCTTCTTTTGAAGTCGATAAAAAAGCATTTTATGTAACCTGTGATACTTACGTTACCATGGAAGATGGAACTGGTATTGTTCATATTGCCCCTGCTTTTGGTGAAGATGATGCAAATGTCGGTAAAAAATACGATTTACCTTACTTAAATCCCGTTGGAAAAGATGGCTGCTACGTGGGTGGATTATGGGATAAAAAGTTTGTCCATGATGTCAATGAAGAAGTTGTTGATTACTTAAAAAGTGAAGGAAAATTATTTAAACGTCAAAAAATTGAACACGAATATCCACATTGTTGGAGATGTGATACTCCACTTATTTATTATTCCATGCCAAGTTACTACATAAGCGTTAGCAAAATGACCGATGATTTAGTTCGTGCAAACGAAAGTGTCCATTGGTATCCGGCTTATGTAGGAGAAAAACGTTTTGCTAACTGGATTAGTAATGCAAGAGATTGGAACGTATCAAGAAGCCGTTATTGGGGAAGTCCTATTCCTTACTTTAAATGTGAATGTGGCTATAACCATATGGTTGGTTCTATTGAAGAATTAAAGAGTATGGCAACGACTGAAATAAATACTGATTTCGATTTACATAAACCTTATATTGATGATGTGCATTTAAAATGTCCAAAATGTGGTAAAGAAATGACCCGTATTTTAGATGTTTTGGATTGTTGGTTTGATTCAGGTGCTATGCCATTTGCCCAATATCATTATCCATTTGAAAATAAAGAGTTATTTGAAAGCCAATTTCCTGCAGACTTTATTTGCGAAGGAATTGATCAAACAAGAGGTTGGTTCTATACGCTTTTAGTGATTTCTACCTTTGTTAAAGGTTGTGCTCCATTTAAAAATGTCTTAGTAAATGATTTATTACTAGACGCCGAAGGTAAGAAAATGAGTAAATCACGTGGTAATATCGTCGAACCATTTACAACGATGAAAGAATATGGAGCAGATACCATTAGATTCTATTTACCATATGTCTCTCCGGTATGGACACCACTTCGTTTTGATATGAATGGCTTAAAAGAAGTGTATTCCAAATTCTTTAATCCATTAAAAAATACGTATAGTTTCTTCCAAATGTATGCGAATATCGATTCTATAGATACGGATAATTGCAGTGTTCCTTATGAAGAGCGAGAAGAAATTGATAAATGGTTACTTTCTAAATACAATAAATTAGTGAAAAATGTAAGAGAATCTTTTGATGAATACGATTTAAATAAAGTCGTGCATTTCTTAACGAACTTTGTATCAGAAGATTTATCCAATTGGTATATCAGACGTAATCGTAATCGTTTCTGGGGAAGTACATTAGATACTTCCAAGAAAAGTGTGTATATCACAACTTATGAAGTTTTAGTTGGTTTATCTAAACTAATTGCACCAATTGTACCCTATATTTCAGAAGAATTGTATCGTGATTTAACAGGTGGTACTTCTGTTCATTTAGAAGAATATCCAGTATGCAATGAAAATTTAATCAATGAACATATCGAAGAAAGAATGGATTTAGTAAGAAACTTAATCTCTATTGGACGATTTGTTCGTGAAGAAGCCAAAATAAAGGTACGTCAACCACTTAGTGAAGCCATTTTAGATGGTAAAAACAAAGAATTAATTGAAGATTTAGTACCATTAATTGAAGAAGAGTTAAATATCAAAAACATCTTATTTGTGGATGATTTAAATAAGTATATGAATATTACGATAAAACCAAACTTTAAAGTCGTTGGTAAAACCCTTGGTTCTAAAATGAAGGAATTCCAAGAAAAGTTAGAACATTTAAATGAAGAAGAAATAACCAAATTAAATAAAAATGAAAGCCTTCAACTTGAGATTGCAGGAGAAGAAATGGAAGTTACAAAAGAAATGGTCGAAGTTCGTATTTCTTCAAAAGAAGGATTCAATGTGGGAATGGAGGATAATGAATTTATTATTCTAGATACTACATTAACAGAAGATTTACTTCTAGAAGGTATTGCTCGTGAGTTTGTTTCGAAAGTCCAAAATGAAAGAAAACAAAATGATTTTAATATCGTCGATAGAATTCATATTTATGTTGCTGGAGATGCGGATTTCAATTTAGCATTAGCAAAATTTATGGACTATATTAAGAAAGAAACACTTGCTGTTACCATAGAAGAAAAGGATGGATTAGCAAACACATTCGATTTAAATGGTCATGAAGTAAAAATTGAAATTGAAAAAGCAAATTAGGTTTTGCTTTTTTTGTGCCATGAAGTTGCAATCAACGTTAATTTGTGTTACGATAGGCAAAATTTAGTCAAGAGAGGGGGATTCTATGGCAGTATCTTATGCAAATGATATCTATCAAATGTTATGTCAAAAACACCCAAATCGAAATATTTATATTATCGGAGATCAACATTTTTTTCATAATAACATTATACAATATACGCGTCATCAGTTTTTAAATGTCTTAGAGATGAATCAATATATAATTCAAAAACATAATGAAGTTGTCGGTAAAGAAGATATTGTCATTTTACTTGGTGATTTTAGTTTTAAAAATGATTCTATCAAAAATATTTTGGCAGAAATGAACGGCTATAAGTATTTAATTTTAGGGAACCATGATTCTATGGATTTAGTAAAACGTTATCCGAATCTAGGACTAGAAGGGGTATATGTAATGCCAATTAAAATAGGAGATATGTACTTATCCCATGAACCTTTAATGTATGGTGAAAGAAACGATTTACATTTTAAGCTGATTGTAGATGAATTTAAAAAGACCGGTCATATCAATTATCATGGACATATTCATACTAAAAACTCTACTCTTTCGAGTCAATATCAGAATGCAACCTGTGAAGCACTCGATTATCAACCATTGTTTATTGGAAAAACAATGCAACAGATGCAAGTAGAAAAACCACTATTTATTAATTCTCCTTATTTTGATCAAATTCTAACAGAAATGACAACAAAGCATTCTATTCAGCCTAAATTATTAATAGATGATTATATTTATTCAATGGTATTAGAAGTTTTATCTTCTGAATTCAGTTCTTATATGATTCAAGGTTCTTTTGGATTATTAAAAAAATATAATTTTCTAACAAAAATGTCTGATTTGGATATTTCCTTTTTATATAAATTCTTCAATGAGTAAAAGTAAAAACCAGTATTTGTTAAAAGAAAAAGTAGATTCTTTATTTGAAACTTTAAAGGCAGTTGATGGAATAAATCTTCGTTTTTTTAAACGATACGCTTCTTTGCGTATTTTTGAAGTACTTTATACAAGCAGTCATCCTTATTGTACTTCTTGTTTTATAGATACTAATTTAATTGCTTTTCCAGGGTATAAAGATACGGATTTTATTAAATTACAAAAATCTACTATGATGGAACAGTATTTAGAAAAAAATCATTGCTCCATGGTAAAAGAATTCCAATTTCCTAATTTTCAATCTCAGTTTTTAGTTCCAGAAGGAGATATAGCAAATTTACTTTTACAAATTGTCTATCAACAAGATTTTCAAGAGAAAAAAGTAGAAGCTTTGAGAAGATTAAAATATGTATATAAATATGTATTTTCGAATCAAGAAATGCATTCTTTTGATAACATATTAAGCCGCTTGTTTTTAAAGAATATTATTTTTTTATATACTCTACATCGATACGATGAAATTGCTTTTATTCAAAAACAAAAATTAGATAGAAATTCTTTTCTGTCTTCCTTACCATATGAATTACTAGAACAAATTTGTGAAATTTGGAATCAACCCTATTCGGAATTTTCATTGATTCGAGATGAAATTTCAGCAACTCCAATTGATGAAATGTTTGAAAAATGTATGGCATTGATTAAAAAAGAATATTAAATAAATAACAATTTAAAAACATACTATTTTATGATAAGATAGTAAGTGGAAAAGAGGCACCTAGAATGTTTGTATATCAAGATATTCATATTCATTACAAATTTATTGACAATAATAGTGAAAAAACACTTCTTTTTTTACATGGATGGGGTCAAAATATTGAAATGATGGAACCAATTGCAAAGCCCTTTATGAACGAATATAATGTTTTAATTCTAGATTTGCCAGGCTTTGGTAAATCAAGTGAACCAAAAACAGTTTGGAGTTTAGAAGACTATGCTACTATGGTAAATGCCTTTGTGAAAAAATTCAAATTGAAGTATCTTATTTTAATTGGCCATTCTTTTGGAGGAAAAATAGCTATACTTTATGCTTCTATGTACAGCGTAGAAAAACTAATTTTACTGGCAAGTCCTTATAAAGTTGCTATACCAAATCCATCTTTAAAAGTAAAGGTATTAAAAAAGTTAGCAAAAATGCCTGGTCTTAAAACAATAGCAGAAAAAATGAAAAAGAATATGGGTTCTACAGATTACAAAAATGCAAGTCCTAAAATGCGTGCCATTTTAGTAAAACATATTAATACGGATGCAACCGAAAATTGTAAAAAAATTACGTGCCCAACCATTATGATTTGGGGAACAAAAGATAGTGCTGTTCCTTTAAGTGATGCTTATGAACTAGAAAAACTAATTTCCAATTCTGCTGTTATCGAGTACCCAAATTGTACGCACTATGCTTATTTAGAAGATAAAATAAAAACGATAAACATTATAAAATCGTTTATTGAGTAGGAGGTTTTGATATGAAATATTATATTGCTAGTTTTGTATTTTATTGTTTTTACTTCGTTTTAAAAACCAATAAATCTTTACAAATGCTTCAACAAAATCGTTATAATCGAGGAAATAAATATTTAAAATGGTTAAAAGAACATTTTAAAAAGAACTTTATTACCATTGAACTTTTCTTTTTATTCCTTCCTTGTTTCTTCTTTTTAAATAACATTTTCTTATTTATACTGTATAACGTATTCTATTGTATTTGCTTTATGAATCTCTTTGATAAACAAAAAAAGGAGACAACGAAAATTCCTTTAAATTTTACAGGGCGTTTAAAAAGGTTATATACAACAACCATTCTTCTTTATGTAATTGCCATTATGGTTGGGTACTTTTATAAAGATTCCATTTGGACTTATTTTCTTATAAGTACTTTACTTTATTTCAATAACATCGTTGTAGTGCTTGCAAATTTCTTAAATACACCAATAGAAAAAAGTATCAACAATCATTTCCATAAGAAATGTGAAAATAAATTAAAAAACTTAAATCATTTAGATGTCATTGGTATTACAGGAAGTTATGGAAAAACCAGTAGCAAAAATATTTTAAACGATGTTTTAAATGTCAAATATAACGTATTTGCAACTCCAAAAAACTATAATACCCCAACAGGTCTTATGATTACAGTAAATGAATATTTAGATAAGTTTAATGATTACTTTATTGCTGAAATGGGTGCTTGTAAAACCAAAGAAATTCAAGAACTTTGTGATTTGGTTCATCCAAAATATGGAATACTAACCAAAATTGGTGTTGCTCATTTAGAAACGTTTGGTTCCCAAGAAAATATAACAAAAACCAAATTTGAACTCATTGAATCATTACCAAAAGAAGGAATTGGTATTTTAAATGCTGATGACCCTTTACAAGTCAATTACAAGTTAAAAAATCAAGTAAAAATTATTTGGATAGGGATTGAAAATGAAGCCCAATCCAATATCTATGCGGATAATATCAAATTAAGTAAAGAAGGTACAACCTTTGATTGTCATTTTAAATTAGAAGGGGATAAAGTTCTTTCCTTTACAACAAAATTATTAGGAAAAGCCAATATTTATAATATTCTTGCTGCGATTGCTTTAGGGCAAGCTCTTGGATTAAGTGATGAAGAATTGCAACTAGGTGTTAAAAAAGTAGAACCGGTGGAACATCGTTTGCAACTAAAAAACTATTACGATATGTATTTAATTGATGATGCGTACAATGCCAATCCTGATGGTTGTAAAATGGCTTTAGATGTGTTAAATTTAATGAAGGGTAAAAAAATTGTTGTTACCTCTGGTATGATAGAGTTGGGTGAAAAAAGTGATGCGTTAAATAAAGCCTTAGGAGAAGAAATGGCAGAAGTAGCAGACTTAGTGTTACTGATTGGAGAAAAACAAACCAAACCTATTCAAGAGGGTTTAAAAGAAAAAGGCTTTAATGAAAAAAATAGAATTATTTTTAATGATGTTCGTGATGCTTTAGACTATTTAAAACAAAATCACGAAAAAGATGCATATATTTTACTACAAAGTGATTTACCCGATACATTTAATGAAAGTTAGGAGTGAAGTTTATGAAAATAAAAGTAGGAGTTCTTTTTGGAGGAGAATCTGTTGAACACGAAGTTAGTATTATAACGGCAGTTCAAGCAATGGAATATATTAGTAAAGATAAGTATGAAGTGGTTCCTATTTATATTGATAAAGAAAGAAATTGGTATACAGGATTAGAACTCACAAAAATGGAAACGTATAAAGATATGGAGTTACTAAAAAATAGTTTACCAAAAGTTTGCTTAACTAAAAAAGAGAATGAATTTGTCTTAATGAAAACCAAAGGACTATTTAATAAGGTTGTGAATACCATTGATGTAGCATTCCCAATCGTTCACGGAAAAGGCGTAGAAGATGGTTCTTTAGCAGGTTACTTAGATACATTAGGAATCCCTTATGTAGGGCCTAGTATGCTTGGAGCAAGTGTAGGACAAGATAAAGTTGTCCAAAAACAAATTATGCAAATGGAAGGAATACCGGTTGCCAATTACGTATGGTTTTATGAAACCGATTACTTAACCAAAAAAGAAGAAATCTTATCTAAAATCAATAAACTTGGATATCCTGTTATTGTAAAACCGGCTCGTTTAGGTAGCAGTATTGGAATTAATTATGTTAAAAAAGCAAGAGATATCGAAGCTGCTTTAGAAGAAGCCTTCTCTTATGATGAAAAAGTAGTGGTAGAAGAAGCAATTGATAATTTATTAGAAGTAGATTGTGCGGTTTATGGAAATCACGAATTAATGGAAACAAGTCTTATTGGTGAAATGATTACCAATAATGAATTCTTAACATTTGAAGATAAATACTTAAATGGTGGTAAGAAAACGCCAATGAAAAAAATGGGTAGTAAAACAACAAGCACAAGTGGTTTTAAAATACCTGCTAAATTAGATAAAAAGGTAGAAGCAGAAATTTATGAACTTTCTAAAAAAGCTTTTAGAGCCCTTAATTTAAAAGGAGTTACCCGTTTTGATTTCTTAATTAATAAAGAAACCAAACAAGTTTATGTCAATGAACCAAACACGATTCCAGGTTGTCTTGCTTTCTTCTTCTTCACACCAAAAGATATTTCTTATGAACAATTACTTGAAAATATAATTACTTTTGCTATTAAAGAATATAAAGAGAATAAGAAAAAAGTATCTAGTTTTGAATCCAATGTGTTAAGTACCTATAACGGTAGTAAAGGTGCTAAAGGAAAAATGTCTCTATAAAGGTTATACCAATTGGTATAGCTTTTTTCTTCTAATTACTTGTCAAAAACATAAAATAATAGTATAGTAAAACAAAAGAAGGTGAAGGAATGGAATTATGGGTGCTTTGGTTAATCATTATCTTTATTTTAATTGTTGCTGAAGTAAGTACAGTAAACTTAGTTTCAGTTTGGTTTATTGCAAGTGGATTAGTTTCTTTGATTTTATCATTCTTTATTGATAACTTTTTTATTCAATTTGCAGTATTTGTTCTACTAGGTATACTTTTACTTTTAACAACGAGAAAATTTTTAATGAAATTAATGAAAGCAAGGGATGATACCAAAACCAATCTTGATCGTATTTTAGATAGTGTTGCTGTTGTAACAGAACCAATTTTAAAAAATGAAGTAGGAGAGGTGAAAGTGGAAGGAAAAAGATGGAGTGCTATTTCGAAAGAGGAATTAGAAATAGGAGATGAAGTCATCATTGAAAAAATTGATGGTGTGAAATTAATTGTTAGGAAGAAGGAGAAGTAAAAATGTCAGTTTTAATTGCGATTTTGATTATTGTTTTAATTCTTGTGATACCAAATATTAAGATTGTACCACAAGCAAAGAGTTATGTTATTGAAAGATTAGGTTCTTATTATGCAACTTGGAAGAATGGATTACATGTTAAAATTCCTTTTATAGATCGTATTGCGAATATTGTAACCTTAAAAGAAATTGTAAAGGATTTTGAACCACAACCCGTTATTACCAAAGATAATGTTACGATGCAAATTGATACCGTTGTGTATTTTCAAATTACTGACCCAAAACTTTATACGTATGGAGTCGAGTATCCTATTAATGCGATTGAGAACTTAACAGCAACGACATTACGTAATATTATCGGAGAACTAGAACTTGATCAAACATTAACTTCAAGAGATATTATCAATTCGAAAATGCGTTCGATTCTCGATGAAGCAACGGATCCATGGGGAATTAAAGTTAATCGTGTCGAAGTAAAAAATATATTACCTCCAAAAGATATTCAAGAAGCCATGGAAAAACAAATGCGTGCTGAACGTGAAAGAAGAGAAAAAATCTTACAAGCCGAAGGAGAAAAGAAATCAAGTATTTTAATTGCTGAAGGTGAAAAAGAAAGTGCGATTTTAAGAGCCGAAGCTGATAAAGAAGCCCAAATTAAAAGAGCTGAAGGAGAAGCCGAAGCGATGCTTAAAATTAAGAATGCTGAAGCAGAAGGGATTAAACTTTTAAAAGATGCTAAAGCAGATTCTTCTGTTTTAACTTTAAAAAGTTATGAAACACTTTCTCATATGGCGGATGGGCAAGCAACAAAAATTATTGTTCCATCTGAATTACAATCGATTGCAACCATTGGAACAACTCTAAAAGAAATGCTAAAAGATGATAAAAAATCAAAATAGGTCTTCCAAAGACTTATTTTTTTGTCTTATTTTGCTATAATAAAAGAGAGTGATTGTTATGGAACGAGTAGAACATCCTTTAAAACCTATTTATAATGAAGATTCGAAAATTTTGATTTTAGGAACAATGCCAAGTGTTGCTTCTAGAAAAAAGGAGTTTTACTATGCCCATCCGAAAAATCGTTTTTGGTTAACGTTAGAAATGGTTTTTCATGAAAAAATTGAGGACAAAACGAAATTTCTATTAGAAAAAGGAATTGCCTTGTGGGATGTTTTAGCCTCTTGTGAAATAAAGGGCTCAAGTGATGCATCGATTAAAAATGCCGTGCCAAATAAAATTGAAGAGATTCTAAAGAAAAGCCAAATTAAGGCTATTTTTACAACAGGTACTACGGCGTATAAATACTACTATAAGTTTTTTAAAGAAAAAATAGATTTACCCGTTTTTCTTTTACCAAGTCCATCTCCTGCGAATTGTAAAGTGAAGCAAGAAGAACTTAATGCTGCTTATCAAGTATTAGTAAATTATTTGGATTGTCAATAGAAAGAATAATGATTTGTTTTCCTTATTATTTTACGTTATACTTATTATAGGAGACTCAATATGGAAAAAGAAGAAATATTAAAAATCACCGATAGTAATGGCACTACAATGGAATATGAAGTCATTACTGCATTTTCATTACCAAAGGAAGAGAAGAATATTGTCGTGTATACCGATAATACGAAAAACGAAGATGGAACACTTAATGTGTTTGCTTCCATTTATTATCCAGGAGAAAAACCGAAATTAGAAAACATTGAAAAAGAGGAAGATTGGAAAATCGTCGAAGAAATTTTAAATAATTTACCTGAAAAAGAGTAGAAGGAGGCGGTACTTATGCATGGTGTACCAGAAAGTATTTGGGAACAATTATTATCTAGAATGGATCTTAGCTTATTAAAAACAATTGTTCAAGAATTGGCTTTTAATGTCGCTATTTTTTATGCACCAATAAAAGGAGTAGGAGCCTATCGCCTTCGTAAAGATTATAAAGTAAAGGATTTAACACATGTTTATATGTCGCCGACAATCAATCGTAAATATACCAATATAGAAATCGAAGAAATGGGCTCTAAAAAAATAAAAAAATCCATACAAGAATTTTCTAAAGTTTTAATCGAAAATTTTCCTGAAGATAGTTTAACGAATTTGTATAATAATATAAATGAACTTGTTTTGCATCGTAATCCGCTTATTTTTTTTAAATTTTGTTTAGGTTGCTATAATGTTAGAAAAAATAGAATTTTACTTTTCACTTCTAGTGCATTAAAACATGAATTGTTTCATATGGCATCAAGCATACCAACATGGGATATAGGAGGATTTCAAAACAATGATATTGGAATAGGTTTAGATGAAGGATATACGGAAGTATTAACAAAACGTTATTTTAATACAAAAAGTATTGCTTATGTATTTGAAAGAGAAGCAATGAAAAATTTAGAAATAATTATTGGCAAAGAAAAAATGGAATCTCTTTATTTAAACGCCGATTTAAAAGGTTTAATTCAAGAAATGCAAAAGTATAGTACATTAGAAGAAATAACGAAATTTATTTCCAATCTGGATTATATTTGTCAACATGCAGAATTCACTTTAGGAGTAAAAAGTAAATACATAGAAGGTCCTGCTAGGGAAGTACAAGATTTTTTAATCAATGCTTATACATCAAAAGTAAAACAACAAGTGGAAAGAAACGAATTAAAGGAAACGGATACTAATAAACAAATTTTAGATTATATCAGTTTAGTAGGAGAAAATTATAAAGTAGGAGGTGCGAAATATCCTTCTTTAATGACAGATAGTTTACTAAATAGAAACAATTTAAATTCTTTAGAAAATACCGGGGAATTTAAAATGGCGTAAGTAAACTTTTCTTGCACCATTTTTTATTTTCTTTTATAATAAAGAAAAGGTGGGATACTATGTATATCGACGTACTACTAGAACTTAAAAATAAACAAATGGATCAAACGTATACATATCACGTTCCCAAGGCTTTAGAAAAGAAAATTGTAATTGGTAAAAGAGTAAGAGTACCTTTTAATAAAAGAGAACTAGAAGGTTTTATTTTAGAAATTCAAGATACATTTACGGGGGATTTTGAAGTTTTAGATATATTAGAAGTTGTAGATGAAGATGTTGTTTTAAATGAAGAACTCATTCAAATAGGAAAATATATTCAAGAAACGTATTTATGTAGTTTATCGAGTGCTTATGCTACTATGTTACCAAAAGCTTTAAAAGCTTCTTTAAAAACCAATATTCAAAAAAAATACCAAACGTATTTAAGTCTTGCTATGCCTTATGAGAAAGCAATAAGTTTAGCAACCAGTGAGAAGCAAAAAGATTTACTTGATTACATAGAAGAAAGAGAAAAAGTAGAGAAAAAAGAAGCCTCTTTTATTTCTTCTTCTAGTGTTACCACTTTATTGAAAAAGAAAATTATAAAAGAAGAACAAGAAGAAGTTTATCGTTATCAAAGTATGGGTATTTTAGAAGATGAAAAAAAATCTTTAAATGAGGAACAACAATATGCCAAAGACCAAATCTTAAAGAGTTTAGATAAAAACGAACAGTTCTTACTTTATGGGGTTACGGGTAGTGGCAAAACAGAAGTGTATATGCAAGTCATTGAAAGCGTTTTAAGTTTAAAGAAAACGGCGATTGTGTTGGTACCTGAAATTAGTTTGACACCACAATTCGTTACCAATTTTAAAGCTCGTTTTCAAGACCGTGTTGCAGTTTTACATAGTGGTTTATCAGATGGGGAAAGATACGACGAATGGCGTAAGATTGCCAAGGGTGAAGTCAATATCGTGATAGGTGCACGTAGTGCTATATTTGCTCCATTAAAAAATTTGGGTATTATTATTATTGATGAAGAACATTCGGATAACTACAAACAAGAAAATAGCCCAAGATACAATGCTATTGATGTTGCTGAATATCGTGCGAAATTAAATAATATCCCCATCGTTTTAGGAAGTGCTACTCCAACACTGGAACGTATGGCAAAATCTACGAAAAACATCTATACCAAATTAGAACTAAAAAATAGAGTGAATCATCAAAACTTACCGATTGTTACCATGGTGGATATGTCTTTAGAAGCTAAAAAAGGGAACTTTATTTTAAGTGAACGTTTGAAAATAGAAATACTAAGTGCAACCAGTCGTCATGAACAAGTAATCCTACTTTTAAATCGAAGAGGATATTCTACAACGATTACGTGTAGTCATTGCGGTTTTACATATAAATGTCCTAATTGTGATATAACGCTTACGTATCATAAAACCAAAAATAATTTACGTTGCCATTATTGTGGCTATACGACTTATAAACAAGAGAATTGTCCAAAATGCCATGCAGAATTAAACTTCTATGGTTATGGTACTGAAAAACTAGAAGATTATATAAAACAGGAATTTCCCAATTTAAAAGTATTACGTATGGATGCCGATACGACAAGAAAGAAAAATAGTTACGAAACGATTATTGATCAATTTAAGAATCAAGACTATGACATTCTACTTGGAACGCAAATGATTAGTAAAGGGCATGATTTTCCAAGAGTCAGTTTAGTGGGAATTATTAATGCCGATGCTTCTTTAAATATTCCGGATTTTCGAAGTGGAGAAAGAACTTTTTCTCTTCTTTGTCAAGCAGCAGGAAGAGCAGGAAGAAAGAATACAATGGGAAATGTTATTTTACAGACCTATAATCCGAATAACTTTATCTTAAAATGTGTAGAAGAACAAAATTATGAAAAATTTTATAATTATGAGATGCAAATTCGTAAGAAATTAAAATACCCTCCTTTCTATTATTTAGTAAGTATAAAAATAGCCAGTAAAGAGTATGAATTATGTAGTAAAGAAGCTACTAAAGTTTGCGAATACCTAAAAAATAATATTAGTGAAGAAACCATTGTATTAGGCCCAACAACTGCCAGTGTATTTAAAATGAATAACGTCTACCGTTTTGGTATTATGATTAAATATCGTTTTGATGATAAGTTAATTCCTACTTTGCAAGAATTAGATAAAATGTTTGTCTTTAATAACAAAGTAAACCTAGAAATTGATATGCAGCCAACTAAAATTTGACATTTTCTTAACATTGTGGTAGGATAGTAACCATTCAAACAAAAAGGGGGTTTTGAATATGAAAATTAAAGAGGTAAAAGAGCCTAAAAATAAGGAAGAACTTCAAAAGAAAATAAAAAATAAAAAAATTGCATTAAAGCTTGGTAGATTAATAGTTTGTCTAGGAGTACCTAGTATGTTAGCAGTATTAGAAATAACAATCAAAAATGCTAATGATAACTTTTCATTTTTGTATTCGCTTTTTATGTTAGGTGCGATGATAGCAATGCATTATAGTAATTTAGATGATAGTTCTAAATTAGCGAGATTGGAAGACCAATTATCCAAAATGGAAGAAGGTCAACCATCAGAAATTGATGAAGAACAAGAAGATACGGAAGAATATACGAAAAGTTTAAGTAAATAAATTTGCACGAATTAGTGTAAATTTTTTTTATTTTATGTATAATGGTAAGTAGGTGATAACTTATGAAAGAGTTAAGAGTTGTGTTTATGGGAACTCCTGATTTTTCAGTTCCTGTCTTACAAGAATTAATAAAGAATACGAATGTCGTTTTAGTTGTTTCTCAACCAGATAAATGTATAGGAAGAAAACAAATATTAACAAAAACTCCTGTTAAGTTAGAAGCAGAAAAGAATGCTATTCCTGTTTTTCAACCAACAAAAATAAAAGAGGATTTCAAGCCTATTTTAGACGTAAAACCCGATATTATTATTACTTGTGCTTATGGTCAAATTATTCCTGCTATATTACTTGATTATCCAAAATATGGTTGTATTAATGTTCATGCATCCCTACTTCCTAAATATAGAGGAGGTGCTCCGATTCATCACGCTTTACTAAATGGAGATGAAAAAACAGGAATTACCATTATGTATATGGATGAAGCCATGGATAGTGGAGATATTATTGAGCAAAGAGAATACGAAATAAAGCCATCTGATAACGTAGGGACTTTACACGATCAATTATCCGTTTTAGGTGCCGAACTTTTACTAGACACATTACCAAGTATTGTGAATGGAACAAATAACAGAAGAAAACAAGAGGAAAATTTGGTTACCTATGCCTATAACATTAAACGAGAAGAAGAAAGAATTGAGTTTCAAAAAACAGGAGAGCAAATTCTAAATCAAATTCGTGGTTTAAATCCGTGGCCGCTTGCTAATTTTTTACTAAACGACACCGAAATAAAAGTGTTGAGTGCTCATTTTGAAAAGGAAAGTGTGGAAGATGTAGGAAAAGTAGTGGTAAGTAAAACAACCCTTGGTATTACTTGTCAAGATGGTGTTGTTTATTTAGAAAAAATAAAACCTTTTGGTAAAAAGGAAATGCTAGTGCAAGATTATTTAAATGGTGTAGATAAAGAAGCATTAAAAATGGCTAAAGTAGGGTAGAATATGAATAAAGAATTTTTAAAAAAATGTTGGGAAAATAAAAGAACCCACGCTTTAATGGTTTTGATTTTATGGATTGTTGCATTAAGTTTGTTAATGGGGATTACTGCGTTATTCAATCAGTTTAGTGCCCCGAAAAACAAAATCGAAACGAAATATGAAGAAACCATCTCTTATGATGAAATATGGCAAAACTTATTAAACACTGATTATGAATTTCAATATGTTGTTACGTTAGAAGAAGAAAAAATAGAATATAATGGCAAAGTAGAAGAAAATAAAATCAGTGGTTATCGTGAAAATAAAGAGGGTATTTTAAAATATGAAATGGAAGATGGTATTTCCTATGAACTTGTAATGGGAGAAAGAAAGCCGTTAGAAACTTTATATGAAAATGTGAATAAAGATTATTTTTCTCTTGATTCTCTTTATGCTTTACTAAAGGATACACCGGTTGAAGAAGAGGATTTACTTTATACGTATGAAGTGAATGAAAATGTAGATATTCAAGTTCTTCTTTCTAAAGAAAATAAAATACAAACGATTACGATACAAGAAGAAAGTACTGTTTATGAGTTAAACTTTACTTATTAAATCTTGTTTTTTTATAATTTTGCGTTATAATAAATCCTCAAGAAAGAGGGTTTTTTATGAATTTAGATGAAATACAAAGTTTTCATGAGCAAGTGCTTAATAAAAATGCAGAAGATAATGGTCAATGGTCAGAAATGGAAGCGGAAAGATTAGCTATGGCAGTTCAAAAAACGCAAGAGGTAATTAATGCAATAGTACTTGAAAATTATGATGTTTTAGGATGGGAACCATTACAAGAACGTTTAGAGCAAACGGATGAAGTGCAAAAAGTAAGATAGCCAAGGTGTGCTATTTTTTTCTTTTTTATGTTTTCGTGGTATAATGTTCTTGGTGAATAGACATTGAATTCAATTTATGGATATACAAGAGAAAAATTAGAAGACTATTTTTTAAGTAAAGGGGAAAAGAAATTTAAGGCTTTACAAGTTTTTGAATGGCTTTATGTTCATAAAATTTCGGATGTGGATTTATGGAGCAATCTAAAAAAAGAATTACGTGAAGAAATAAAGAAAGATTTTTCTTTTGAAGTCCCTAAAATTATACGAGAAGAACGTGATACATTAACAAGAAAATTTTTATTTGAACTACAAGATGGCGAACATATAGAATCTGTTATTATGTATCACGATTATGGAATTAGTATTTGTGTATCGAGTCAAGTTGGATGCAATATGGGTTGTGCTTTTTGTGAAAGTGGAAGACTTAAAAAAGTAAGAAATTTAGAAACGTATGAACTTGTTTTACAAGTGTTAGAAATTGAAAAAAGAATTGGGGAACGTATTTCAAGTGTGGTTATAATGGGAATAGGAGAACCTTTAGACAACTATGAAAATGTTTTAAACTTTATTCGTATTATAAATGATGCCAAAGGCCTTGCTTTAGGAATTCGTCATATTACGCTTTCCACAAGTGGCTTGGTTCCGAAAATCTATGATTTAATGAAAGAAAAGATTCAAATTAACTTGGCAATTTCTTTACACGCACCAAATGATGAAATACGAAATAAAATTATGAAAGTAAACCAAGTGTATAATATTAGTCAACTTATGACAGCAATAAAGGACTATATTGCAGTAACAAGTAGACGAATTACTATTGAATATGTTATGCTAAAAGGGATAAATGATGGTAAAGAGTGTGCTTTAGAACTAGCACATCTCTTACAGGGTTTAAATATTTATGTCAATTTAATTCCTTATAATGAAACCAATCATATCAATTTAATGAAGAGTGATGAAAAAACGATTAAAGCATTTTGTAAGGTTTTAAAAGAACAAGGAATTAATGTGACCATTCGTAAGGAATTTGGTAGTAAAATTTCAGCAGCGTGTGGCCAACTTAGAAGCAAAGAGGTGGAAAGATGAAAAGTTTTTATTTAACAGATGCAGGACGTGTTCGTAGTCATAATGAAGATAGTGTAACAATACTAAAAAACGATAATAATGAATATCTTTTAATGGTTGCAGATGGAATGGGAGGACACCGTGCTGGAGAAGTTGCTTCTAGTCTTGCTGTTACCCATTTTGGTAAACGTTTTAATAGTATGCCTTCTGTTGGATCTAAATTAGATGCTGTAAATTGGATGAACGATAATGCCGGTGAAATTAATAATGAAATTATTACTTATGCCCAAGAACATCCGGAAGCAAGTGGACTTGGAACGACTTTAGTTTTGGCTTTACTTACAAAAGATTATTTAATCTTTGGAAATATTGGAGATTCCACCGGTTTTGTTTTAAAAAATGGTCATTTGCATCAAGTAACGAAACCACACTCATTAGTCAACTTATTAGTAGAAACAGGTCAACTTACCGAAGAAGAAGCAAAATACCATCCTAAGAAAAATGTTTTAATGAAAGCTTTAGGGGCAATGGAAAAAGTAGATTTAGATATTTTTGATGTGGATTTATCGAGTGAAGCGATACTACTATGTAGTGATGGCCTAACCAATATGTTAAGTAATGAACAAATAGAAAAAGTATTAAATGATACAGAATTAACTATAGAAGAAAAGGTAATTAAATTAATACGTAAATGCAATGCTCGTGGTGGGCAAGATAATGTATCCATCGCTTATTTACAAATCAAAGAAAGTGGTGAAGAAGAATGATAATGAAGGGGCAAAAGATTAGTGATCGCTATCAAATTATTAAAAGTATCGGAGAAGGTGGAATGGCCAATGTCTACCTTGCCTATGACACTATTTTAGATCGTAATGTTGCGATTAAAATTTTAAGAGGAGACTTAGCAACAGATGAAAAGTTTGTCCATCGTTTTCAAAGAGAAGCCTTATCTGCAAGTAGTTTAAATCATCCCAATATCGTAGAAGTATATGACGTTGGAGAAGATAACGGAAACTACTATATTGTTATGGAATACATTGAAGGAAAACACTTAAAAGAATTATTAAAAAAACGTGGAAAATTAACGACAAGTGAAGTTGTTGATATTATGCTTCAAATTACGGATGGAATGAGTGTTGCCCACGATTCTTATATCATCCACCGCGATATTAAACCACAAAATATTATGATTTTAGAAAATGGATTAGTAAAAATTACTGATTTTGGTATTGCAATGGCGATGAATGCGACCCAACTTACGCAAACGAATTCCGTAATGGGAAGTGTACATTATCTTCCACCGGAACAAGCTAATGGTAAAGGCTCTAGTTTACAAAGTGATATTTATTCCATGGGAATTGTGATGTATGAACTTTTAACCGGAAAACTTCCCTTTCGAGGAGACAATGCCGTTGAAATTGCTTTAAAACACTTAAGAGAACCAATGCCTGATATCCATGAAGAATTACCAAGTTTACCCAATAGCATTTCCAATATTATTTTAAAAGCAACAGCGAAGAATCCAAAAAATCGTTATAATGATGCTAGAGAAATGCATGAGGATTTAAAAACTTGTATGAATGATGAACGCATAAAAGAAGCGAAAATTGTCTTTAAATACCCAGAAAATAATTTTGATGATAGTAAAGTAACCAAAATGTTAGAAACGAAAAAAGAAAGTGAAAGTGATGATGCTATAGCAAAACAAATAACAAAGAGTGATTTAAAAAAACAAAATAAATTATTAATTATTCTAGCGTCTATTTTTACCGGTCTAGTAGTTATTATTACCTCTTTTGTTCTTTTAATACCGGTGATTACCAATGAAAAAGTGATTCCGGTACCGGAAGTTGCTAATAAAACCGTACAAGAAGCCATTCAAATTTTACAAGATGCTGGGTTTACGGTAAGTGATGAACAATTAGAACAATATTCAACCGATATCGAAGAAGGACTTGTCATAAAAACTAATCCGGAAGCCAATACTAAACGTACCAAAAGTACAGTTATCACGCTTTTTGTCTCTCTAGGAGATAAAACGATTGCAATTGAAAACTATATAGGTAAGAATTATAAAGAAATTGAAGGAGCTTTAAAAGCCTTAGGTTTAAACGTTATAACGGAGCCAAAAGATGTAGAAGATTTAGATGCTGTTAAAGAAGGCGAGATTATCGAGCAATCTGTTCAAGCCGGAGAAAAACTATCAGCAGGAGATACCATTACTTTGTATTATCCAAATATTAGTAAATATCCTGATTTTACGGACGGAAGTTATACCGAAGAAGATGTTAAAAAATTTGGAGAAGAATATGGAGTTAAAATCGTTGTTGAATACGTCGAAAAAGAAGGTGTAGAGGATGGAACGATTATTAGTCAAGATAGAGCGAAGAATGTAACGATTCGTGAAGGAGCCACTCTAACCATTAAAGTAGTAAAAAATAGTGAGGACGAAGATGATACGACAACAACGACTACAGAGTGTACGGATATCCAAAGAGAACTAGGACAATGTTAGTATGGAAGGAACCATTGTTAAAATTATTAGTAATTTATATACCGTAAAAACAAGTAGTGGACTTTATGACTGCCATGCTCGTGGAAAGTTTCGAAACGATGCTTTAACTCCTTTAGTTGGGGACAAGTGTATAATTGATGTAGAAAACAAATATATTTTAGAACTAAAACCAAGAGAAAATGAACTTACACGCCCTTCGATTAGTAATGTTAATTTAGCACTGATTGTGACAAGCGTAAAAAAGCCTAATTTATCTTTAAATTTACTTGATAAGATGATTAGCATTATTACAATAAAACAGATTACACCAATACTTGTCTTTACAAAATTAGATTTATTGGATAAAGAAGAGAAGAAAAATATTCGCTTACTTATGAACTACTACAAAAAAATTGGTTACCAAGTTTTTACCAATCAAGAAGTTAAAAAATTATTTAAGGTTTTAAAAAATAAAATTGTTGTGGTAACCGGTCAAACAGGAGCAGGAAAAAGTACGCTCATTAATAAAATGGATAAAAATTTAAATTTAAAAACGGATGAAATTTCAGAAAGTTTAGGAAGAGGAAAACATACAACACGTCACGTGGAACTTTTCCAAATAAAAAACTTTTACTTAGCAGATACACCGGGATTTTCGAGTTTAGATTTTCAAGATTGTTCAAAAGAAGAGATTAAAAATAGTTTTGTTGAATTTAAAAAATATGCTTGTCCTTTTAAAGATTGTATGCATTTTAAAGAACAGGAATGTTTAGTAAAAAAAGCCGTAGAAAAAGAAGAAATTCTTGCTTCTCGTTACCAAAATTATATTGATTTTATAAAGAATAAATAAGGAGGAAAACTTATGCAAACATCTATTTCCTTTTTAAGTAGTGCTTATTCATTTGAAAAAACAATAGAACTTATTAATGCATCAAAGGCAGATTTTATTCACGTGGATGTAATGGATGGTTTATTTGTACCCAATGTAACGAATTTTACTAAAGAAAAATTAGAACTTTTAAGAAAGAGCCCAAAACCAAAAGAAGTGCATTTAATGACCTTGCATTTAAAAAAATACATTGATATTTTTTCTCTATTAAATCCAGAAATGTTGATTTATGAGTTTGAAGCAACGACCAATCATTTAAAAGTTATTCGTGCTATCAAAGAAAAAAAGATGAAAGTAGGAATTGCCATTGGACCACTTACGGATTTAGAACTTTTAGTTCCTTTCCTAAACAAAATTGATTTAGTTTTAGTGATGGGTGTTATTCCAGGCTCAGGTGGTCAAGAATTTTTAAAAGAAACGATTGACCGAGTAAATAGGCTTTACACACTTCGAAAAGAAAAGAAACTAAATTTTTTAATCAGTGTGGATGGAGGCATTAACGATAGAACAATCCAGCCAATAAAAGAACAACTAGACCGTGTTGTTACAGGTTCTTATGTATGTAAAAGTGTAAATTTTCAAGAACAAATCGAAAAACTAATCCAATAATTTAAAAATTGAATAAAAAAACTCTTTTTCTAGCAAAACAACTATGAAAGGAGTTTTTATATGAGCAAATATAAAGTAGATATTACCAATTTAAATACGAACAATATTAAAGTTTTAAAACAAAGTGAAATGAATGAATTGTTTAAAAAGTATCAAGCAGGAGATAAAAGTGCCAAAGAAGAATTAATTTTAGGAAATTTAAAATTAGTTTTAAGTATTTTAAAACGTTTTAATAAAGAAAAATATAATATGGATGATTTATTTCAAGTCGGTGTAATTGGTCTTACGAAAGCTATAGATAATTTTGATTTGTCTTATGGTTTAAAACTATCTACGTATGCTTGTCCTTTAATTATTGGGGAAGTGAAAAGATACATTCGTGACAATACGCCGATACGTGTAAGTAGAAGTATTAAAGATATGGCGTATCAAATTATTAAGTACAAAGAAGATTATGTCAAAACCTATGGTGTAGAACCAACGAATACGCAGATTGCGAAAGATTTAGAAATTGATGAGTATCAAATTCATTTTGCTTTAGAATCGCAAAGAGAACCAATGAGTATTTTTGAACCGATTTATAACGATGGCGGAGATACCATATACTTACAAGACCAAATTGCAGATAAAAGGGAAAGTAATCAAGATAAAGATATGTTAATCTCTTTACGAAAGGCTTTACATAAAATAAAGGAAAGAGAAAGAAACGTTTTAATCTCCCGTTTTATTATTGGTAAAACCCAAATGGAAATAGCGGAGTCTTTAGGTATTTCACAAGCCCAAGTATCTCGTATCGAAAAAAATGCTATAAGTAACGTAAAACGTTTAATAAAATAAATTTTTTTGGTATAATGAATGTAGAAGTGAGGTAGTTTTAAATGAATTGTGAAAAAGTAAATGTAAAAAAAGTAAATGAAAGTGCACAACTTCCAACGTATGGAACCGAATATGCAGCAGGAGCAGACCTTTACGCTTGTATAGAAGAAACTTTAAGTTTTAATCCCCATGAAACAAAGTTAGTACCAACAGGACTTTCTTTTGAAATACCTTCTGGGTATGCCGGATTTATCTATGCAAGAAGTGGTCTTGCTAGCAAAAGACATTTAGCACCAGCCAATAAAGTTGGGGTGGTTGACTCTGATTATCGTGGAGAAGTAATGGTTGCCCTACACAATCATAGTGAAGAAGTACAAAGTATTGAACCAAATGAAAGAATTGCCCAATTTATTATTGCTCCTTATTTAAAAGCCGAGTTTAATTTAGTTGACGAATTAGAAGAAACAACGCGTGGTAGTGGAGGATTTGGTTCAACAGGAACGAAATAAAAATGAATACGTCTAAGATAAAAAGAATTATATTTGATATTGATAATACATTAATATGTAATGTTCATTTTTTAGAAGCCATTCAAAAAACATTAACTGATTTATCTATTTATAGTGATGAAAATGTAAATCATTTTTTAGAGGCGATTTCTAATTATGAAAAAAAGTATAAAAGTTATAAAAAAGAAGACTATATAGAATTTTTTAGTCATTCTTTACATATTCCTTTAGATGAAAAATTTTTAACACTATTCTTTCATTATTTAAAAGATACGATTCCTATAAAATGTGAGGTAGAAAAAGAAACTTTAGATTATTTAAGCCAAAAATACGAATTAGTACTTCTTTCGAATTATTTTGAAGAATCACAACGCAATAGACTAAAAGCGATGGGAATTAATTCTTATTTTAGTGAATATTATGGAGAACAATGCATTAAACCTTATAAAGAATCTTATTTAATGGCGTGTAAAAATCATTTGCCATATGAATGCGTTCTAGTAGGAGACCATCCCATTCTTGATAGTAAAGTCCCTAAATCTTTAGGGATTCATACCATTCTTTTAGCAGACAATAAAAATGATGAAGCAGATTATATAATAGAAAATATCAAGGAATTAAAAAGAATTTTATAAAAGTTCTTTTTTTTAAACTTTTTAATACAATAAAGTAAGGTGGTTACATGCGTGTTTCGGATTTACAAGTAAAAGATGTTGTGAGTCTTGTGGATGGAAGAAAATTAGGTCGTATTGTGGATATTGAATTGGATGCCACAGGAAGTATTCATTATTTTGTAGTAGAACCAAGAAGATTTTTTAAATTTTTTAATAATAGTGGAGAAGTAAATGTTCAAATGAATCAAATAAAAAAAATAGGGGAAGATGTCATACTAGTTGAAATTTAAAGAGGAGATTTGTTATAATAAACGAAGAAAGAAAAGGTTTTTATGAATCGAAAAATATTTATTATTGCTGTTCTTTCTTTATTGATAGACCAACTAACAAAAATTCTTGTTGGTATTTTTTTAACGCTCAATGAAAGCGTTCCAATTCTTAAAAATTTCTTTTCGATTACGTTTATTCAAAACTATGGAGCAGCGTGGAATCTTTTCAATAATAAAGTTGATTTTTTAATATTTGTTTCTTTATTTGCCATCTTTATTTTGTATCGTTATATGTATAATTTTAAACGTAACAAACGAAACACACTTGCTTTTGGCCTTATTTTAGGTGGTATTGTAGGAAACTTAATTGATCGTGTATTTTTAGGGTATGTAAGAGATTTTTTATCATTTCGATTTTGGAATTACCAATATCCGATTTTTAATTTTGCAGATACATTTATTGTAATCGGTGTATTTTTATTAATTTTGGCCATTATAAAAGGAGAAGACAAAGATGAAAATAGTAGCAGATAAAGAAGGAATACGTATTGATAAATATCTAAGTGAGCAATTAGAATATTCAAGAAGTATACTTTCAAAAATGTTAGAAGAAGGAGATATTTTGGTAAATGAGCATCAAGTAAAACCAAGCTATCTTACCCATTTAGAAGATGAAATAGAAGTTGTAAAACATTATGAAAAAGAAACAACTTTAACTCCTAAAGAGATGCCTTTAGATATTGTCTATGAAGATAAGGATATTTTAGTTATTAATAAACCAACGGGTGTTGTTGTGCATCCCGGTAGTGGCAATAGAGAAGGAACCCTTGCAAGTGGGCTTTTGTATTACACATCAAGCTTAAGTGATGTAAATGGTGAGGTTCGTCCTGGAATTGTACATCGATTGGATAAAGATACATCAGGTTTAATGCTTGTTGCCAAAAGTAACAAAGCACACGAAATACTTGCCGAAGACTTTAAAGTCCACGCTGTAAAAAGAGAGTATGTTGCCCTTTTAAGTGGAGTGTTTCCCCATAATGAAGCGAAGATTGATGCACCAATTGGAAGAGATGTGAAAAATCGAAAAAGAATGGCGGTTACGGGAGAAAACTCAAAAGAAGCCATCACCTATGTAAAGGTATTAAAGCGTTTTAAAAATCATACGCTCGTAAGTCTAAACTTGGAAACAGGAAGAACCCATCAAATAAGAGTCCATATGCATTATATTGGCTATCCGGTGTTTAATGACCCTGTCTATAACCATCAAGTAATACCGGGGGTAGGTCAATTCTTGCATTCCAAAACCATTACGTTTACTCATCCAATTACCAAAGAAAAAATGTTTTTTGATAGTGCACTACCTGCCTATTTTCAAGAGTATTTGGATACCTTAGAATAAGGATAGAATTAGAATTTTTGAAAATGTATATACACATAAGAAGAAGTACGGTAAACTAAAGAAATTGTATTTTCCAAATAAATTTTTAATATGATAAGTCAAAAGGTAAGAAAAAATCATTAGAAATAAAGACATAAAAAAACTTAAAAACAAATCATTTTTAAAAAGAAAAGTATAGAAAAATGCAAAGAGTAGTAGCAAATTACTAAGATAAATAAACAAAAAATCATTGTCTATTTTATCAAAAAGAATGATTTGACGAATGGGAATCAGTAAAAGAAATTGGGTCATAATAAAACCAATAGTTAAAAGTAGATTTTGCATTTTTCACCTCTTTACTAAATACTTAAAATATACTAAAATATATACTTAAGGAGTCAGAAATATGAATACAATAACAATAACCCCAAAAGATGAAATCGTTATGCGTTTGGTTCATTATTTTATAACAGAAGAAAACTATACACCGATTATTGTGAATGGTGTTAAAGATGAAGTTTGGTTAGAAAATAGTGATGCTCGATATAAAATCGTTCGTATTAATTCAAATTATATTCATAATGAAGAACAATTTCGTACGGATTTATTTAAGATTCATAATGTCATGCGTCAAATTAAAAGAAAAACGGTTTCTTTAACGATGAATACGTTTAATATCTTTTTAGATGTTAATGAAAACGTTAAATTAGAAGATGAAAAACATATTAAATCCGTGATTATAAAAAATGTGGATGATGTAGAAAAAAATAAAATGGAAAATTATTTCCCTGGTATTGAAGAAAAGTTATTAAAAAACGAAGAGGGTTTGGATTTAATTTTAAATGTAACAGAAGATATTAATGAAAAGAATGCCAAAACCAATCAAATTTATGAAGCAACGTTTAAACCAAAGAAGATTGTGGTAACTTACTTTTTAATGGCCTTTTGTGTTTTTGTTTTCTTTATTAGTTTTGTCTTTGGTAGAGGAAACTTAGATGCGTATACGCTTTATAAATTGGGAGCGGTAAGTAGTACAGCAATTAAAAGTGGTGAAATATGGCGACTTCTTACGGGAACTTTTTTACATGCTGGTTTAATTCATTTACTTGTCAATATTTATTCTTTATGTATTATTGGTGTTCAATTAGAAAACTTTGTTGGGAAAAAGAAGTTTTTAGTTATTTATTTAGTAAGTGCTATTAGTGGTAGTTTAATGTCTAGTTTATTTACGACAAGCATTTCTGTAGGAGCAAGTGGTGCTATTTTTGGTTTACTTGGAAGTATGCTTTATTTTGGCTATCATTATCGCTTATATTTAGGAAATGTCTTAAAGGCCCAAATTATTCCGATTATCTTGTTAAATCTTTTTATTGGTTTTACATTACCAGGTATTGATAATGCTGCCCATATTGGAGGATTAATCGGAGGGTACTTAACTACAATGGCTTTAGGAATTAATGGAAAATCCAGCAAAACCGATGAAATGAATGGTTATATTGTTTTAGTAATTTATATTGCTTTCTTAAGTATAATGCTTTTCCGTTAAAAAATTTTGTTATTTTATAAAAAAGTGCATAAAATAAAAACCCTTTTCATATAGTTGGATAGAAAGGGTTTGATAATATGAAAAGTATAGTACCGTACACAAAAGATATAGCATTTGACACAAAAATAGCAGAAATATGCAGTATTTCTTTAGAACATGAATTAACGATAGGGGACGCTGAAATTGAAGGACAATTTATTGTAACAGGAGAATATAAAACACACGAAGTCAGTGTCAATAAAGAACCATTCAGTTATAAACTGCCTTTTACTTTAGAAGTAACCGAAAACATTATAAAGGAGTCAATTGATTTTGAAATTACTGATTTTACGTATGAACTTGTTGATGATTCTACTTTAAGAGTCAATATTGAATTTTCTGTTTCTGCAGAAGAAAAAGAAGAAGAGATAGAAGAAGTAGAAGAAGATACCGAAAAAGAAAGTTTGCGTGAATCGGTTATGGAAGAGATTAATGAATTATTTCCGGAAGTAGAAGAACCGGAGGAAGAACAAGTAGAAGATACCGAAGAAAGATTAGATGAAAATAGTGAAGCCATTATTTTAGATGCTATGCAAGAAAAAGAAAGTGAAGTAGCTACTTATCATATTCACATCGTCAATAATAATGATTCTATTGAAAGTATATGTGCAATTTATAATACGGATGAAGCAACTTTAAAAGAATATAATAATATTGAGAACATTCAAATAGGAGATAAAATCATTATTCCTTGTCAAGATGAATAGATCCATTGAAGTTTTAAAACAAATCTATAAACCCTATCGTTATACGATTATGGGTAAAGCTTTAATCCTTAATACCTCTTCAGGAGATTTTGTTGTAAAGGAAAAAAAAGACAAAAGTATTAAAGATTTATATATGTATTTAAATAGTCGTAATTTTCATAATTTCCCTAATTTAATAGATGAATCAAGAAGTGATGTAAATGTTTATGAGTACATAGAAGGAGTTTCTATGCCCATTGAACAAAAAGCTTTAGATTTAGTAGATGTTTTAAGCAATTTACATAACAAAACTACCTTTTATAAAACTGTCACAAGTGATGACTTTAAAGAAATTTATGATAAGATAAAAGGCAATATCCTCTATTTACAAAACTATTATAATACTTTATATGATAGTATAAAAAAAGAGGAATATATGTCTCCTTCTCATTATTCTTTTATAAGAAATAGTTATAAATTATTTGCGGCTTTAGACTTTTCCAATAGTGAATTAGATGCGTGGTATGATTTAGTGCGAGAAGAAACCAAAAAAAGAGTTTCGTTAATTCATAATAAAGTAAGTTTAGACCATTTTGTGAAATCGAGTGAAGATTACTTAATTAGTTGGGAAGATTATCGTATTGATACACCGGTTGTGGATTTAGTTACGTTCTATCGTAATAATTATTTTGATATTCATTTTGATGTTGTTTTAAAACGTTATTTTGAAAAAACAGGATTAAGTGCAGATGAAAAAAAACTCTTTTTTCTAATTATTTCAATTCCTAAAAAAATAGAGTTTTCGAATACGGAGTTTCATTCCGTTAAGAATGTTCGCGAAGCCTTAGATTACTTATTTATCACCGAAGAATTAGTGCGGCCATATTACGCGATAGAGCAAAAAAATTAAAATAAATACTTCTAAGAATAAGACAAAGATATTAAAACGAATGGGAAGTATTAATGTAATCAAGAGTTGATAAAAAATCAAAATACAAATAGCGAATATGGCAATGATTGTAAAAAATCCTCCTCCTCGATTATTGTGACAAGGAGGTGGGCAAGGGCCATTATTAAACATAGAAATCACCTATGGTATTATATGTAATTTTTTGAATAGAGGAATGTATAAAAAAGCGTTGAATTAAAAAGTAAATTCTCATAGAGACTAAAAAATGAGATTTTATAAGTAAATGCTCGTGAAAACGAGTATTTTTTTCATAAAAAGGGAAGAATTAAAAATCAAGTTCCCGTTTAATAAAATAAGAAATGTGTAAATGAATAAGTTCCCATAAAAAGAGCAAA
>CANROY010000006.1 GCA_947632355.1 uncultured Bacilli bacterium | reverse complement strand
GCCTGTACGGGTTTCGAACCCGTGAATACCACCTTGAGAGGGTGGCGTGTTAAACCCCTTCACCAACAGGCCAAGAAAAAGTGTTACTTTTTTCGTAACACTATTAGTCTATCATAAAATACTTTATTTGACAATAATAGAACTTACAACAGGTCGTGTCACATGAGCACCACTTCCGTTTACAATATCGTTAATATAGCAATAATTCTTTAAACAATGACTCTTCATTTCTTTTTCCGTAATATAGTTCTTTGCATCTTCTTGTGGTAATACCATAACCGTTGAAGTTCCACCATCCAAGTTTGCAGCGTTATAAGCACCATAATTTGCTAAAACATTGGTTAAATCAAGCATCGTAGCACCCGGTACACTTACCTTTCTACCATCAAGTACTAAAAGTAAAACTATACCATCTTGTCTTTGACCAATTGCTGTTCTTGGAGCATTTCCCCAACCACCATTTCCTTTTATAATACTTTTTTGACCATTGACAATTAAGAAAGGTCCAAAAGAAACTGCATCCCTTACCTTTTTTTCTTTGGCTTCTTTAGCAGTCATTTTTCCTAAAATTAGTTTATGATCCTCTGTAAAACCAATTAAACCTCCAGAACGATCAAAAGATTTATCCGATAGAACTTTACCATTTTGTATTAAAACACCTTCTGGAGAGCCTCCTGTTCCTTTTTGAAAAGGATCAGAAAATCCTCCACCATTGACAGCAAGTAAAGCATTAGAATGAGCAGCCATCTCTGTTACGTATTCACCTCTTTTTTCTAAGTATTGAGTGGTTCCTACTTTGACTCTAGAAGGGTCATATACAATAGCCATATACCCTTCATAGTTTTTACCGGATATCGGAATAATTTTATAAGGAGCATAAATATCATCAACAGTAAAAATTTGTTTTTCATATTCATTTTCATAAGACTCTTTATTAAAATTTTTACGTATTTCAATTAATTTTGGATTGGTTTCTTCATCAATTTCAATGATTTTATTAGCCTCTAAAACTTTAACTATTTCTTCTTCGCTATAAAACCAAGTAGCAAGATAACGATGATTCATTGTGGTCATTGCAGAAGAAATTAACCATTCACGAAAATTTTTCCAAGGTCCATACATAAGAATTAAAAAAGATGTTGCTCCAATTACTTCTACACTAACTAGAATACTTAAAATAATCTTTTTCTTTTTAGAAAATTTAACTTTCTTTTTTATCTTTTTATTTTTTACTAAAATAACAATACTTAGAATCCATAAAGAGATTGTAACAAAACATAGTAAAAACAAAACGTAATGGATCCACGTAAGTATAAGTTTGTGACTATGAAATCCGATAATGCAAAATACTAAAAATATTGGTAATAAAAAACTTGTAATCAAAAAAATAAGACGTCCCTTTTTATAATCTTGCATCGTAATCCCTTTCCTATCATTCTAACAGTATAATCATATCATATTTTATTTAGAAAAGAAAAAAAATAACTAGTTTTTAGCTATTTTTCTTAATCAATCGGAATATAGTTTCTTGTACTTAATTTTTCTTGGGCTTTTTTAGGAATTGTAATTTGTAGTAAGCCCTGCTCTAAACTAGCTTTAATCTCCTCTTCTTTTACGTTTTCTCCTATAAAGAAACTTCTAGAACATTCTCCATAATAACGTTCTTGTTTGACATAATGATTTTTTTCTTTTTCTTCTTTTTGTTCCTTTTTCGATGCTATTATCATTAAATAACCCTTCTCTAAAGAAATTTTAATTTCTTCTTTCGAAAATCCCGGTAAATCGATAGTAATTCTATATTGATTTTCTTTTTCTTCAATATCTGCTTTCATGATTTTATTAGGAGAATGAAAAAAAGAATCGGTAAAGAAATCATCAAATAAAGAATAATTTTTAGGGAACATAAAACCATCCTTTCTTTTATTAGAATATACAAAAGAATAAAAAAATATACAAAAAAATTACCCTTTAAAGAGTAATTATTCTACATCTAATAAGTAATATGTTTCATATTTTTTGGCTTTTTTTGTCACTAACTCATCTCCATTATAAGCATATAACTTTCCATTAGAAACAATTAAATGTTCAAACTTATAGGCAACTATACTTTTATTATTTTTAGCATTTTTATCTCTAGTTCCATCATAAGAAACAACATATTTTCCATCTTTATATGTAACATCAGTAATTAAAACATCCTTATTTTCATTGGTTGTTACAATACGTAAAGTACTATCAATATTTTTATTTATTTGATCCATAAAATTTATATAAGCTTCTTTATTGTATACTTTACCGTTATCAATCACATAATTACCATCTTTTTTTGCATCTTCTATTGAAAAATCATCAGGGAGTACTTCTAACTTTTTAAATTTTGTGTCTATATCGCAAGAGTTTCCCACTCCATATGTAATGGAAAGTTGATTAAATAGAATACCTTTTTTAAAAGAATAGTCAGTGATAGTATAATTTTCACTAGCATTATAGTAAAACGTTTTATTGTCACATTGTAATACTTTATATTCCTCGATTATTTTTTCCATGTCTTTTTTTAATGCCATTACACTTCTTGGAGAACTAAAGGTTGCCGTATAGGAACAACATTCTTCTTTTAATTTCATAAATTTTGGGGCTTCTAAATTTTTATTAGATGCTCCAGATAGATAGAGATCTTTTCCAAAAGGAATCAGCATTAAAAGAATAAGTAAAAGCAAAATAACTATTAAAATAACCCATTTTCTTTTTTTCTTTTTTGGCTTTTCAATTTGAGTTTTAAAAGGTCTCTCTTCGTTTACTTTTAATTCTTTTTCTTTTTTTATAGGTTTTAATTTTTGAAAGAATGATCCTAATTTAAAAGAAAATTGTTTTAAACTTTGAAGCAATTGATGTTCTACTTTTGTTTCTTTTTCTTTTGATTTTAGGTTTTTAAAAAAGGTAACAAGTTTTGACCAAACGTTTTTTAATATTTGAAGAAGTTGATTTCCTGCCTTTTTTATTTTTGTGTTTATAGTTTGAAAATCAATTTTCTTTTTTTCTATTTTTTTTCTTTTTTCTTTTTCCGCACTTGTAATAAGTTTAATTGGTTCTTCCAGTGGAGTTTCAATTTCTTTATCTAAAGACGTTTTGATTACTTTTTTTTGTACAACTTTAACAGGTGAAGTTTTACCATTTGTACTCTTTTTGGTTTTACTTGTTGTTTGTTTAGAAGGAGTACTCCTTTTTTTCATAGTTGTTGAAGTTGTACTTTTACTTGCATTTGTTGTTTTAGAGGGACTTTTTTTGGCTGTAGAAGTAGATTTTTTCGTAGAAGAAATATTTGCTTTTGGCACACTACTCTTTTTAGTTGACGTCTTAGTCGTACTTGTTTTCGTCGTTGTATTCTTTTTAGAAGACGTTGTTTTCTTAGCAGAAGTAGAAGCCGTTTTCTTCTTTGAAGCAGTTGTTGTTTTTTTCTTTAGTTCTTCTTTTTTTGGTTCCATTTTTTACACCCTCTTTTCTTAAACGTTATTATAAAAAAAAGAAGTCTATTTTGCAATGATTTTGTCGAATCTTGCAAAAATTTTTTCTTTTCCTAAAATTTGCATAATGCTATAAAGGTCTGGCGTTGTTGTAAGGGTCGTTAGGGCAATACGTAAAATATTTGTGACATCTACAACACTTCCTTTATATGGTGTTGGATCAATTTTATATTCTTTCATATTGGTTGCATACCCTAATTCTTCACACATTTCTTTAATATGATTAAACCATTCCTCTTGGGTATCACCCTCATTATAAATACTTTTATAGGTAGTTAAAATAGTTTTTACTTCTTGTAAATCATATTCTAAAAAATCAGGATTAGAAGTTGCAAAATACTCGTCATACATATACCACGTTTTTTCTTTAATCTCACTATAATAGGTGTAATCTTTACGAGGTTTCTTTTGCTCTCTTTCAATATTATAAATAGCCATAGAATAATCTTTGTATTTGGTTAAAAGAGTATAGAATTCGGTATCGTATTTTTGACTCCAACGAAGGACACCCTCGTATACTTCTTCTTTGGTTAAATGACTCATATAGTTTTTAGAGATATTATCGAGTTTATCTAAATCAAATAAGGCTCCACTTGCACTCATCTTTTTAGGAGAAAATGTAAATTCAGTAAAGTGGGCATCCGGGTGTCCTTCTCTCCACGCTTCATAGTTGGAATTTGCAATGGTCATAATAGCTTCGATTAAAGCAAGAGCAGGATATCCCTTTTCTTCATAGTAATTCATTCTTGCTTCCGGGTCTAATCTTTTGGAAATTTTACGAACACTATCCCCATCTTTTTTTAAAATTAAAGGTATATGAATATATTTAGGCATTTGAAAACCAAACGTTTTAAATAACTCATAATGAATGGGAATCGAACTTACCCATTCTTGTCCACGTACAACGTGGGTTGTGTGCATTAGATGGTCATCCACTAAATGAGCAAAATGATAAGTTGGAAGTCCATCTTTACTTTTCATAATCGGAATATCCAAATCATTTTCTGGTAGTTCCATTTCTCCAAAGGCTAAATCATTAAATTTAAATTTACGATTAAAGTCTCCACTACTTTTTAAACGAATGGTATAGGCCTCTCCATTTTTAATACGTTCTATGGCTTCTTCTACTGGTAAATCACGATACTTTGCATATCTTCCATAAATTCCGATTCTTCTTTTATCTCTTGCTTGCCCTTCACGAATGACATCCATCTCTTCTTGGGTTAGGAAACAAGGATAGGCTTTTCCTTCACGAACCAAATGTTTAATAAACGTTTGATAGATTTCTTTTCTTTCGGATTGGATATAAGGGGCATACTCTCCTTTTGTTTCGTTGGTATCGCGATATTCATACTCATCCGGATTCATATCATAATATTCTAGAATATGACGAATGTACTCAACGGCACCTTCTACTTCACGAGACGTATCCGTATCTTCATTTCGTAAGTAAAAAATTCCTCCACTATTTTTGGCAATTACGTAATCAATGGTGGCAGCCAAGAAGTTTCCAATGTGCATAAATCCCGTTGGACTTGGAGCATAACGCGTTACTTTAGCATTTTCATCTAAGTTTCTTTCTGGATACATTGCTTCGTATTCTTCAATCGTTTTGGTTATATTCGGAAATATTAAATTTGCTAAATCTTCTCTATTCATTTTTATCGACCACCTTTATAAATTCCATACTTAAAATTTTAATATCTTTTATTGGTTTATCATTACGGTCTGTCACAACAGAACCGATTTCATCTACAACATCCATTCCGGCGATTACGCGACCAAACGCTGCATAAGAACCATCTAAAGAGGAATTATCTTTTAACATAATAAAGAACTGACTACTTGCACTATTCATACTAATACTATTACGAGCCATAGAAAGGACACCACGTTCGTGTTTTAAATTATTTTCGACACCATTTTCTTGGAATTCTCCTTTTATGGTACTTGCATCTCTACCTAAACTAGTTCCATCTCCTGCTTGAATCACGAAATCTCTAACTACTCGATGGAAAATAATATCGTTATAAAAATCACTTGCTACTAATTTTTGAAAGTTCGCAACGGAAATTGGTGCAATATCCGGATATAATTCGACGATAATTTTTTTCTCATCTTCTAAATTCATGACCACGTTATTGGTCTTTTTATTGGTTTCTTGGTACGTAATACCATCATAGTTTTTTTCTTCACTTAAAACTTCTTTTCCACAGCCAGTAAGGAAAAACAAACTAAGGATAACGAGTAGTATTTTTTTCATTTTTCTTTCTCCTTTTTTATATGTACTTTTTTATATTCTAGCATAACAAAAGGAAAATGTGAATAAGAAGAACTTACTTTTTATTCTCTAATTCTTCTACATTCACACTATTTATGGAATCAAAACGTTTCGTAATTTTTTCGGTCGTAATGTTAATATCTTTTACATCTTTAGTAACCGTATCAATGCTTCTTGATAATTTATCCCAACGTTCTTTATATAAAGCAAATTCATGAGATAATTTATTTAGTTCTTCATGTATGACTTTAGCGTATTTATCTCTTTCTATATTTTTTAAAATCATACTAATTGTGGTTAAGGTACTCATTAAAGTCGTTGGACTTGTAATCCAAACTTTCTTGTTGTATGCTTCTTTGATTAAATCTGAGTGATAGGCATTAATTTCTGCAAATATGGCTTCTGCCGGTAAGAAAAGAATCGCTTCACTTGCTGTTTCACCTGGTACAATGTATTTCGAACTTATGGCTTCAATATGATTTCGTACGTCTTTTTTAAATTGTTTTTCGGCTAGTTCTCTTTCTTCTTTGGATAACATTTTATCGGTCATTCTTTGATAGTTTTCTAAAGGAAATTTCGAATCAATACAAATCGTTCCTAAAGGACTTGGAGCATAAAGAATCGCATCCGCAATAAATCCATTACTTAATTTATGTTGAATTTCATAAATCCCTTTGGCATTTTCCCCAAAGACACTTGTTAATATGTAATTTAAATTTACTTCTCCAAAAATACCTCTTGTTTTTTTATCCGTTAGAACACTTTGTAAAGAAACAATTTCCATAGATAAACCATCAATCTTCTTTTGCGCTTCATCAATTTTAGTTAGTCTCTCTAAAATATTGGTGAATGTTTTATTGGATTTTTGAAAATTTTCTTCTAGGCGTTCATTTACTCTTTCGTTTAAATGATCAATTTTCTTTTGTACTTGTTCATTTAACGTATCAAAATCTTTACGCAAATCATTTGTAAAACTAAATTTAAATTCTCCAATCTCTTTTGTAATATTCGTTTCAAATCTTCCTAATTTTTCTGTAACATCACTATTATCACGGCCTTTTACTAAAAGAATGATTAATAGTAAAACAATAAAAATTAAAATTCCTAAAATAACATACTCCATAAAAACCTCCACTACTCTAACGCAAATTTTTTATTGATAATTTTACTAACAAGAAATGCCATTAAAACTAAAATCACTACTTTTAATAAAGCGATTGGGTGTGTCAAACTTTGCACTAAACTTGTTCCCACAAAGCCCCAAAATAATACTAAAAAGATTTTACCAATTAGTAGAGCCACAAAAAATTTTTTAAAGGACATTTTCGATAAACCTGCTGCAATATTCACCATAAACGCTGGTGTAAACGGAACGGCAATAATTGAAGTTAATTGTTCTAATTTTACTTTCGTAACTACATGCATTACTTTTTTTAACTTTTCTTGATTCTTAATTTTTTTATCAAACCAATTTTTTATTTTACTGCGAAACAAAAAGAAAGAGAACATACAACCTAAAACGGTAAAGAACCAAGAAATGAGAAATCCTACTATATTTCCAAACACTAAAAAATTAATGGTAATAAAAACAAATAAAGGAAGTATGGGAACTATAGATTCAATTAGAATGCAAAAACAACCTAGAATCGGCCCATAAATTCCAATATTTAATAAAAAGTCATTAATGATTGTATCTAAGTTTCCAAAAAAGTTCATATCCATCACGTTTATTATTATACCACAAGAACAACTACTTTATTTTAAAACTAATCCTTTTTTGACATTTTTTTCTATCTTTTTTATCTTTAAATTAAAAAAAGAAGAAATTTACATAGGCGTTTCTTCTTTCGTTCTAGTCACTTGGGTAACATCATAACCATAAAATTCTAATATACTTACAACTTTACGACTATGAATTCCTTTTTGACACATAATATAATACTTTTTGTTTTTATTTAGCAATTGCTTATAATTCAGTAAAAGTTTTTCATAAGGAATGTTTACACTTCCAGGATATGGATTTTTTTTAAACGTTAATTCATCTGATACATCGATTAACATACCCATACTTTTATCGTACACATTTATATCAATTCTTTTCAATTCAACTTCACCATTATATTATATGAAATAAAAAGAAAAAAACAGATGACTAATAACTAATCATCTGTATAGAATATTGCTCAACTTTTTTTAGGTGAAATTTCTGATTTATTTACCTTTTTCTTTAAAGTTTTTTACCCACTCAATTGGTATAACATCTTTAAGTGCTTCTTGGGCTGTTAATGTAGGTCTATCTTTTTGAAAAAAACCTTTTGGAAATTTTGTTATCTCTTTTATATAATTTTTCTTATTCATCCAAACACCCCATTTGTGATTTAGTTTAAATTAAATCAGTATATAATTTTTTTATTCATCTCCAAAGAAATCATCAAAGAATTCATCATCTGTAATAATATTGTCATTGACAATTACACTATCAACATCAATATTAATTTTTGGTTTATCTGGAATTGTTTCTTCCTCTTTTTTATTTTCTTTCTTTTTCTCTAGTTTCGGTTCTTCTTTTTCTACTTTCTTTTCTTCTTTTGGTTCATCAGTTTCTTTTTCTTTTTTATCATTAGCAATTTCTTCTTTTTGTCTTGCTTCTTCTTCATCCAATTCTTTTAATTTTTTATCAATATCTGCTATCATCCTATCAATTTCATCATTGGTAAGTGGTGCATCTTTTAAGAATGGATTTGGTGCTTTAAATGGATCATTCATAAATGGATTTGTTCCTCCCATTGGTGGCATTCCATTCATATTTGGCATTGCATTCATTCCTGGAAGTCCTCCTCCAAAAGAAGGAAGATTAGGCATTCCCATAGATGATGTATCTCCATTTGCACTATTTAACATTTCTTTACGTTTTTCTTCTGTTACAAATTTTTTAATATCAAATAATTGAATTTGTTGTTCTTCTCTTTCAGGTAAGTTTGCTTTTTTACGAGTAATACCCCAATCCATTTTAAAATCAGGTTCAAACTTTGTTTTAAATGGATATTTTCTTAAACGAATGATAATCGCTTCAAAAAGATTTAATTTTTGTAAATCGGTCACTGTAACAAGTGGTGTAGATGCTGTTTTATCTTTTTCTTTAGATTTTACTTCTCCACACATCTTACTAATTTCTTCTAAAGCGGCCATTTCGGTACTAATTAGATAAATCCAGTTACCACAGTTTCCTTTAATTACCTCTGCTACTTCTTTACCATACACATCATTTAATTGGGCAAAGTTTTGAATAATAAAGGTAAATCTTATATCACGACTACGAGCAGCTGAAACCATAGAATCGACATCTTTAAGTGGTGGCATATTGGCAAACTCATCTAAGATAAAATTCGTTCGAAATGGAAGTTTTCCACCCGTTTCTTTGGCAACATCGATTAACGTTTCATAACATTGCTTAATAAAGATGGTAAGCAAACTATGATACGTTGTTTTTTCATCATGAATAATCATGAAGACGGCTGTTTTTTCTTTTCCAATATCACGCATATTAAAGTCACTATGACTTAACATTTCACTTAATTTTTCACGTGAAGCAAAAATACGTATCTTTTGTCTAAAAGTTGAAGTAATACCACCTTGGGTATCTTTTGGAGCATTAATTGTATTCGATGCAAAAATATATGGGCTAGATGATTCCCCTTTCATATGGAAATATTCTTTTAAATACGTCCCTGTTGCAAATCTCTCTTCTCCTACACTACTCATATAATTGATAGAGTTTAAATTAATCTCTTCTTCTTTGGCGTCCATAAATAAACCTAAGGCTAAACCTGAAAAATAATCCGCAGCACTATTTTCCCAGAAAGGTTCACTTTTGTTATTTGGATCCCTAATAATATTTAAACCCACGTCATCCAATAACTCAGTTGATTTATCGACATTTCCTTCTTTATAGTAAAGATATGGAAGCGTTAGTGGATTCCAAGCATTTCCCCTTTGTGGATCACGAAAGTTTAAAACAATAATTTTATACCCTTGCTCTTTTAAGTAATCAGCACTGTATTCATAAATTTCACCTTTAGGGTCCGTAATAATCATACTTTCGCCTTTTTTAGCAAGTAAGTTGACCATCGGTTTTACTAAACATTCTGTTTTACCTGATCCCGTAGAACCAATAACCAAGTTATGGTATTCACCATTATCCACCCAAATATCTTTACCAGTATTGATAAGAGGAATACCTGCTGCTCCTACTTTACGATCGGTTGCCATAACATGTTCAATATTTTTATCCTCTTTAATTTCTTTATCTTTACTCCATCTAGAGTACCCTTTTTCTTCCTTTTCTTTTAATTTAATCCCTACACCTTTTTTTTCTCGATCAAATATATAGGAAGAAACAGATGTAAAGATAATGACTAATGCTGTAAAGAACATAATCATCGTCAAAATTAGATTATCTCCAACAAAAGCTGGGAATGGATTTAAACCAAAGAATTCGCCTTCATTGAAAAAGGAAGTAAAATTCAGTACAGCAATTGCACATAAATATAATAAAAAGATACAAAATACAATAAAAATTGCAAAGTCTTTTGGAGCCACTCTAAATTTCATACATCATTCCTCCATTTAATTTTTTCTTAACTTATTTTACAATAAACTTATCGTTTTAGCAATTATTTTAAGCGTTAATCTGCTAAATTTTGAAAATTATTTCTTTCTACTTTATATAAAGTAATAGAGGGTTCACCCACTTCACTAAAATAGCCTTTTAAAATAGCCAAATAATCTTCTTTTTGATGTAAAATATTGATAATTCCGTTCACTTGATAAATAGGAACTTCATAATTTTCATATTGATTATAAATTTCTTTAAATAGAAGATTAGTTTTATTTCCTACAACACCTATAACAAAGACAAATAATTTTTCATCATCGGTCGTATCATTCACATTAGATAAAATCATAATTTTCTCATTTTTACCATCCTTATTGAAATCGTATTCTACTACTTCATTTTGTTCTAATGAAGTATAAGATGAAATATTATTTTCTTTTAAGTATTTGTCTAAAATTTGCTTTTCTTCATTTGTTATGACTCGAGTTGTAAATTCTTTGTTTTCTAAATCTAAGTTTTCACTTGCAGCAATAAAATTATCACTCATATTTATCCAATTATTATTAGTATCAAAAAAGTTCCATTTTGTTATATAGTCAATAGTAAATAAACCTTTTTTATTTCCATTTTCATAAACTAAAAATTTACCTTTAGAAGAATCTGAAATGATTTTTTCTATATCTACGGTATCACAATCCTTTTCTGTACAAACAAAATTTGCTACATTCGAAAAAAGTAGATACCCTTTCTCAACCTCTTTATTTAAAATAAAGAAGATAATTATTCCAAAAAGGCAAAGAGCAAGAACAATATAAAAAGCCGGATTTTTTACTATTTTTTTCATATTTTTTCAACTCCTTAATGTTGATAGATAACCATTTGGTCTAAATCTGCAGCCTGATAAGTGTTAATTTTACCATCTGCAGGATCATAAACTACAAAATTTTCACTAGAAATTGTTTTTAAGACTACATAGTGTCCTCTTGGATGTTGACTATTTTTAAAATGTAAAATTACACTGTTAGTACCTGATGTGTTTGCAATTACTTGTTGAATCTTTTCCGTATTTGATCCTGATAAACTTTCACTTTTTACAAAACGGAATGCTGGTGCTAAAGTTGTAATAGCACTATTTCCCCAAAGAATATTAGCACCTTGAAATCCACCACTTGAATTCATTAAATTGACTAAAGTACCAGGATTAAATGATGCTACATTATTTATTTGTGTTCCTGAACAAGCCATAGCAATAGCAACAGAAGTTACGGCACATCCAGAGCTACGCATCGTTGATTTCGTAGAAGATCCTAAATGAATACTACCCCATCGTTCATCGCCTTGACGCCAAATATTACATGCACCTGTTCCTGCTTCTCCAACACCGTAAGATGGTACACAAACATCTGCACCTAATCCAAAGATTCTTTCTCTAGCATCCACCATTGTTCTAGATTGATAAGTTAAATACGCTTGCTTATCTTCATCGGTAGTTGGAACACAATCTCCACCTCCAGATGTTGTACAAGTTTTACCAGAAGAACATGCATCTCTTACACGATCTGGAATATTACTTCCATAAATGGCACTTGCGTATACACAACCTCCGGTTCCCCAACTACCCGGATTATACCAATAATCTCCTAAATAGGCATATTTACTCATTAAATCATTAAGCGAAGAATATTTCGATATATAATTTAAGAAACCTGCAACTCCACTACTTAAACTACTATAAGAAATACAAGCATCATAACCACCGGTGTTTGTACATCCCATACCCCAATAGTTGTTTTTACTACTACCAGGAGAATAGCCTTCTACATCAGCACGAACAAAAACTAATTCAGGATTAATTCCATTTGAAGTTGCCATATCATAAATCATACCGGCATTATCAGCAAGTACTCCTGCTTTTGAATGACTTGCGGCATATTGTTCTGCCCATTTTATAAATTCTTCTCTTGATAAGGAAGTACTATTCATAGATATCGCACTACAGCCATCTCCAAGATATTGATCACTAAAAGCAGTGCTAATCGTATAATACTCAATATCCCTACCATAATAATATTCTAATACTTGATATAAATCATATTGAGAATCTACTTTTTCTAATAAATATTTTCCACCATATAAACTCATAGATTCTAATTTAACATACTCTGCTACTTTGACTTTTGGTATTTTTTCTCCTTTTTGTTGCTCTATTTCATCTACCCAATATGCAGGAACCACTTGTTGTTCTCTTTCATTTTCATTTTTCATATGATAAAAATATTTTCGATTATCTTCTTCCATACGTTTTTTTACATAATGAAACGGTTCATATTTAGCAGAAATAATGGAACCTTTTCTTCCAATAATCATCCCATTAGACAAACGTACCCCAGCCATAATTTCTGCATATTTTTCTTCACTACCATCTAATTCATTAAATCTTTGGGCTTGTTCATTATAATTTTTTAATACAACACAATTATCAGGTAAAGTAGCAATTAATTCACTCCTAGCTGCAATTGCCATGGCTTGATACATAATTTCATTATCCACATCTTTGGCTTCATCATTATCAGTCCAAATAACACCTGCCACAAAATCATCATATGCATATTCTTTATAAGTAAAACGTTCTTCATCATTGATATCCACTAAACTTGGATCTGTAATTGGTTCATAATCCGGATCATCTTTATGCTGTTTTGTATACGATTCATTCTCCCAAGTTAAATAAACTTTTCCACAAGCAGGCGTTGGATAAAGCTCAGGTTTCGGATTTCCTACACCAACCCAATCAAAATCCAAAGGCAAAGATAAAACAATTATGAATACTAAAATAACCCCTATCATAACCCAAAACCAAAATTTTTTGAATAAAACACTTAAAATTCCTTTTTCTGCAACAGCCTTTTCAACTTCAATATCCGTATCATCAGCCTCTTCTAAAGGACTTGCTTCTTCTTTAGGTGCTTCTTCATTTAATAACTCTTCATCCGAAAATTGTTCACTAGAAGAAGGATTTGCGTCTTCTTCGTTTGCAAATCCTTCACTACTTTGTTCTTCTATTGTTTCTTCTTCTAGTAATTCATCCTCTTCATTGAAGTCCATTTTATCTCACCTACTTACCTCTGTTATAGTCCTCCACCACTACCAAATGAGTCTAATTCTTCTTGTGTTACTATAACATTAATACGCATTCTTCTATTACCACAGATAAATAGTCCTTCCCCTTGATTGTAGTATTTAATACTTTCTTGTTCGGCATCATTTAAATCAATTAATTTACCTAAATCTTCAGTTGCTTGTTTACGTAATCCCATAATTAAGTAGTAAGAAGCATTATCAAATATAGCTTTACCATGTACAAGGACATTTGGTGCAGCAAAGTCCGTTGGTTGTTGGGTAATGATAATTGTTCCTGTGTTATACTTACGACTACGTCTTTGAATTTGAGCAAGGAATTCTGCGCCTAATTCATTACGTGTTGATAAAAGTACATGAGCTTCATCGACACACATAACGGTATCGACTTCTTTATCCAAACATAAACCCCAAGCATACTTTAAGATATTAAAGAATAAAGCATTTTTAATATTTTCATCACTATTCATTAATTCTCTTATATTAAAGACAATAAAGTCACTTTCAATACTTAAAGTTGTATGACCTGTAAAGTAATATTTTAATTCTTTAACAAGAGGTCTTACCTTTAACTCAAGGCGTTCCATAACATCTCTTTCATGGGTTTTTTCTGGCATTGAAAGAAGTCTACCTTTAATGGTTGCATAAACATCATCGAAGGTTGGATAATCACTCGCAGTTAATTTTGTAAAATCGGTATCATAATCAATTTTATAACGTTTATACGTATCTTGAACCACTTCACTAAACATTGTTAAAACATCTTCTTCAATAGATGGAGAATAATATTTCATGAAGGCTTTTAATTGTTGTAATGTTCTTGTTAAAACAGTATACCCTAAGCCTTGCTCAATTTCTTCTTCATCGGCATCTACAACAATTTCAAGTGGGTTAATCATACCGAATTCTCCACCTTTACCTAAATCTAGGAAGTCTCCACCAACAAAACGTGTCATTTCGGCAAGTTCACCTTCAGGGTCGATACAAACAACTTTATAACCATTTCTTAAGTGTCCACGAATCAATAATTTTGCAGCCGTTGATTTTCCACTACCACTCGTACCTAAGATAATCATATTGGCATTGTTACGATTGTTTTCTTTCTTAATCTTATATAAGAATTGATTAAATAGGACAACACCACCAGAGAAATCAACTCCAAATAGAATACTATTTCCAGGGTCTTTGATACTATCAAAGATAAAGGGGTACATAGCAGCAACGGTAACTGAAGGAATTGGTGTTCCAACACGATTTTCCACATCTTGTTTTGGGAAGATTGGTAAAATGGATTTTAATACCTTTTCTTGTTCAAACATCAATGGTATACCACGCATTCCCATACCTTCTAAGTAGTTACGTACTTGCATTTTCTTCATTTCTAGTTCTTCTTTATTATCCGCAGAAATAAATAAATGCATTTGGAAATCAAAGATTCTTGCTTGAGTGGCAGCAAGCATTTGAATAAATTGTTCCAAAGATTCATAATCTTGGCGAATTCTTTCTTGGAACGTTTTATCATTTTCATTTTGATATCTTTGTTTTAAATCCGCTATTTCTTTATTTAACATTTTTTGTAAAGTAGAAAATGCAATTGGAATATGTTTTATCGCTACTTTAACTCCAGAAATATTTGTGATATTGGCAAGATATCCTTCCGAAATATATTTTGGATAAGAAACGATGGTTAAAATAGTACAATATTTACCACTAATCATCATTTCGGTTGGTTTAAATTCTATCCCCTTAGGGGCTAATTGACTTTTAATATTCATTCTGGCATCACCGTCCCTAATGTAGTTGCTTGTCCACCATTAAAGAAGTTATCAATAAGCATTCTTAAGTCGTTATTGGATACTTGTGTTGAATTTAGTCCACAATTCGATAAATTGCTAATTAAATTATGAATACGTTTTTGCACAATTTCCAACTTCTTTTCTTTAAATAGAATAAAGTATTCGGTATCTACAACATTGTATTCTGCACTCATAAACATATTGGCTTTATTAATATCTTGCATAATGAGTTTACGAATAGCACTACTACTTGCGTTATTATAAAGAATTTGTAGTTGTGATAAATGCACATTAATATCAACTGGACGATCTGCAATAATTAACCAAAATTCATAATCCATCGTATTATAAAAATTTCTTAAATTGTAAATCACATTGTTTTGGGTATCTTGATCCAAGATAAAGATGTTTTTTGGAGATACTTTTACTCCTGTTACATATTCTCCTGAATCGAGTTGAATCATTCCATTCATGATTTGCTTAATAGGTACCCAATCTTCAGTATATTTACTTGCTACTTTACTATTTTTCATCGTTTATACACCAGCCTTTCCAATATAACCTCTTTCTACCAAACACAAACAGTACTATATTCGTTATTAATTGTAACACATTATGATAATTTGGAACAGGCATAACTAAGAAAGATGCCACTAAAGCAGGCGATAAAGTAAGTAATAAAGAACCCATATCCATTTTATCATTTAATAGAAACAATAAACCTAACGTAATCGTACAACCAACACCAAAGATAATTAAATCAACTGGTGTAAAAAAACCAAGAATTAACATTGATTTTTTTGAATTGGCTGGTATTAAATAATTATGATTCATCCCTTTTTATCCTCCTATACTATTTTTTCCCACCCGAACTACTTGATGAACTACCACCTGATCCAGCACTTGGTGTTGTTGGAGCAGTTGGTGCTCCTCCACCATGTTCTTTGGTATAATTATCAAACATTTTATTTAACATTTCTTGATTAATAGCGGCTTCGGTAGGATTTGCTTCACGCCACTCTTTTGCAGCTTTTTCAGCAGCTCTAGTTTGAACGTATTCACGATTTGCCTTGTATCTTCTATCTTCTTTAGCCAAAGCTTTTTCCACCGCAAGAGCATAGGCTTCTTCTGTATGTGGTATTTTAGCCATTTCTGCTTGTAAATCTTTATTTTCATAACGGCTATTTGTTAATTGATTCATTTGATTTGTTAAAACTTGAGCCATTTCAGAATCTTCAAATTTTGCATTTTGCAAACCTTGAAGTTGAGATGTTAAAGTATTTACTCTTGTAATATCTTTTGCCTTTTCTGCAGTATTAATAGCATTTTGCAAATTCATAATTTTATTAAGATTATCTTGATTAAACTTTTGTTCTTCTCTAGCATATTGCTCTTGATAAGCCCTAATTCTTTCCATTTTTTCTCTTTCAAATTCTTCAGTTTCTTTTCTAAACTGTTCAAGTAAATCACTATATAATTTTTCATTATCCGCTTTAATTTTATCATAAATATTTTTATATTTATTTGATTTATTTACTTTTTCAACATAATGTTTTGAAGATTCTTCATAAGCATCTTGTACATTCTTTTTAGATGTATCTCTAAGTCGATAAGCCAAACCTTGTCCTCCAAACCATCCAGCATCACCTTTTTGACCTAAAACATCATTATAAACAGATTGCCTTTGTTTATTAAACTGATTTCCTTTACCTTTTACACCTCTTAGGGCTCCATATGCAAAGCTTTTTCCTATTCCGCTATGGTTTACCATACCAGACCAAGCACCACCAAGGCCACCAGTTAAAGCTCCAGCTGCTCCTAAAACAGTGGCACCAGCAACACCACTACCTTTAAGTTTACCACCAATACCAAGTTTAATATTACCTGAATCAATTCCCATAACATCTCCAAGCAATTTTGGTGCTTGTTTAGCAAATGCAAATAAACCTAAAACAATAATAACATTTCCAATTAATCCAATATTCGAATCAAATAAATTCGTTTTATTTAAAACTACACTAGCAAAGAAGACAATTATACTCATTATAAAAATACGAATAAATACTTCCATAAACGTTGCAATTGCTCCTTTTACCCAATTATCAAAAACAGATTTTTTTTCTGGTAAAATACGCATTAAAATTGGTATCGGAGCAATGATTTCATAAAAAGCAAGTTTGGCAATACGTATTCCTAAATCTATAGAAAAAGAGATAATAACATATAATAAAAAGACACCACAAATTGTACTAAAAACAGATAAATAGGACATATCTCCTTCATGTACTACTTCCGCAAAATCGGTTATATCCAAAAATACATCTGTATTTCCATTTTCTACTTCAGACATAAAGTAATACCAAGTCATAGTTTCTTCACCAGATATATTTTTTTCTTCTTTATTTAAAAATGATCGCAACATTAGATAGGAAGCTTTATTACCTTGTACACGATTTGAATCATTTTCTCCTACACTAATGCCTGAAACACCCGTGACGACTTGTTCAATAATATGATTATCTAAAATAGCTCCCTGTAGTTCAAAAGCATATGAAAATATTAATGGAACAATACCTAATAAAATTAAAGAAACAATTAAATTAGAAGCGATTTTACCCATATTTTTATTAAAATCATCAGGATTAATTAAAGATTTTAATAGGGAATATGAAATATAAAAAAGCATTACTACACCAATAATAACATAAAATTTATTAGCAATTGCTTGATACGTATCTTGTGTTATCACATCTGCACTTACCCCTGCTAAAGCATAAAATAATGCAAATGCTTTGGCAACACCCCAATAAACCAAACTATCTAGGAATAAAAGTATCCCAGAAAGTCCATATTTAGAAACATTAATCCAAACAATCATTGATAACATTTCCAAGCACTCCTTTCTTTAATCGTCCTATTTTATAGGTAAATTAGGACATTGTGAATTTGCAATATTCATTAAGAATTCCAGAATAACGGGAAGAACAAATATTGCTACACCAATAATTAATCTTTTTACAAAACGTTGATTTGCTTTTTTCATTTCATCTTGGTTTTGAGCAAGTAAGGCTTTCATATAATCTATTACAGATAAAGCTATAACTATAATAGGAATAGAAAATTTAATTAAGTCTAATATATTTTGCAATATTTCACCAAACTTATTATTAAATATACTATTACAATCCGCATCGTCAGAGTTACTAATACCCAAACTCATATCAGGCCTTGAGGCATCTTTAATACCATCATCTTTTCCTAAACTTTCGTCTATAGTTTCTGAAACATTACTTCTTGCTTTTTGTATAGCATTATTAAACTCAGCAATTCGAGAATCATTGGCATCGATTAGCCCTGAATTAATTGCATCTTGAACTTCTTTTTGCCAATTTTTAATATCTTCATAAAATTGTTGTAATTTATTTTTACAAACATATAAATCTGCTGCGTTAGGATCTAAGCTTCCATCCTCCGTTAAACATTTATTCAATTCCCATGGATCTTCATCAGTATTCATTTTATTAGCTGAATTAGTATAGGTAACGATTTTATTATACATTTCTTGTACAGCGTTATCCTCATTATCTTTGCTAGATTTCAAAGGTATAATACCATAAAAATAATTGGTAGATTTTCCTCCTAAGTCAACGCCAATAGATAATGCTCTATCATAAGTATCTGCAGCATATATTTCATAACGATCTATTCCGGAATTTTTATCCAAAAATACCATATAGGGAAAACATGTTTTATTTTGATTGAAATAATCTTTTGCAGTAAAACCTCCTCCAATTTGAGAAGACCAATTAGAAATAGATTGTTGAAAACCAGAAGTTGAAACATAGCAACTATTGCCACCTATATCATATAAAGTACAGGTAATAGTTACCTTTTTTGTTTCTTTTGTTCCATATCTTTCATTAGTATATGAACCCTCATAATCACAAGTTAAATAGCCTTCTGCATAAACACAAAAAGGAAATAAAAAGATGCAAAATATTAAAATTATAAAAATCTTCTTTTTCATATTATCCCTACTTTTTTAACATTTATTTGGACTAAATATACACGTCCTACATTTATTTATATTATTAATATTACTGTTATTATTTGATATTAATCCAAAAGCAAAATTAACTATAGTAGGAATAATAAATATGATAACTCCTGCTATAATTCTAAATATTAAAGACTTAGTTGATTTACTTATTGCATCTGCATCAGAAGAAACAACAGCTTTAAAATAATCTACAGTACCAAATACTATTAAGAAAATAGGCACTAATATTTTAACAACTACTAATAAGTAGCCAATAAATCTTAAAGCATTTTGTGCCTTTTCTTCATTACAAAAATCATTAATATGATGCGTATTATTGCTTTGGCTTGACGTTCCATTTATTTGTTCCGTTACATTATTGCAATCAATATTAGCATTATTTGGAAATTTGCAATTGCCACTGCAGTAATATTCATAATTGTCTTTATTGCTTCCACATAAATAATCGTGTTGAGTGGGATCAAAATTGTTATTATTTTTAATATAATCAGCATAATCATAAGTAGCCATTTTCATTTCATGCGTTACTTTATTGAAAAAAATATCAGGACATGCAGAACTTATTTCATTTGAATCTAATTCAGTAAAAGCACCGTCTGGAAAATATGCAAGATATAAGCCATCATACTTTGTTGTTAAATTGCCACTAGGCCCGGTATAATTACAAGTCCAAAAATCATTTGAATTTGAATTTTGATTTCCTGTGCATTTTCCTGTACAAGAACTTTTTTGTGCATTTAAACTATAATGAAAAACTTCTTGATCTCTAAGTGTTTCTAAAGTATTAGAAAAATAAAGTACAACATTAGAATCTCTACTATTTGTAATTGCATATTTTGGGCAATCTAAATTACCATTTTCATCCATAAAATTATGTTGTTTTAATGTTTCATCACGGGCGTTATCAAAAGGAACTCCACTTGAATCCACTTCACCATTATCCTCTGTAGAACCTCTATTAATCGATACCCAAATTTTTTCATTTTTATAAGCACAATATAATGAAAATGTATTATCATTTGAAGAAGTATTTTCTTCTATAGAAACTCCATTAGTTGTAGTTGTTGCATATACTTGAATAATACAAATAAAAAAAGTAATTAAAAATAATAGCATTTTTTTCATAATATCCCTACTTTTTCACAAATACATTATATCAATTTTTTTTTATTATTACTAGTATAAATCCATATTCTGAAACAAAAAAAGGCAAATTTCTTTACCTTATTGTGTATGGATTATCATGTGTTCCATCACCACTAGCGTATAATACATCACTACTTAAGGCAATGACATATCTAATAAGGCCTGAATAAGATGCAGTATATGGATTTATTTCTCCCATTCCACTAATATTAAATACTTCATAAGTGTTATCCATATTTGCTGTCATTGTCCACCAACTATAATTTTGATTTACTAAATAATTATAATTTTGACATTGTTTACTTATAGAGGTTTGACATAAACCATCTAAACTTGCATTCATATAATCATACAAAGGAAGTAAACCAATATCTTGATCTTTAATAATTTCATTACATTCTAAACTTCCACTTTTATCAGCACTAGTAGATGCCCTTTTACCAGCACATAAATCAAATTTTGATAAATAGTTTTGATAGGAATTATATTTTTGGTTATAAAAATCTTTTGTTGTTATAAGTGCTCTACTTAAAGAATAATTGTTAACTCCATAATTTAAATCTTCCTCAGAATTATAACGATCATCCCATACTCCTGTCATATTATAAATATCATCAGATTCTGTTAAAATCATTTGAATATTATTATTTGAATCTATTTTAACAATACGCCATAATTCATTTGCAAAACTAACAAAGTTATTTGGATTTTGACCTCTAAAAACAAGCTCATTATTTATTTCATATAAGCCTTCTCCAGTTTGAGAAATTTTATTATTAGTTTTTACGACATCTATAAAATCTTCTGTTTTAAAATTCTTACAGTTTAAATAAGCCTGATATTTATAATTATTATTGCTTACATAATCCACCAAAACGTTTGCAGTACAAGAAGAGTCTTTTACGTATTTTTTTAATTCTTTTATGTATTTGTTCGTAATTAAAGTATCAGCACTAATAACAATTGTTGGATTAGAACTTGTTGGAAATTCACTAGGATTTTCTATTAAATAAGTATAAGTTGCTTGTTCAAGCTTTTCTTCTAATTTTTCATAAGATATTTTAATCCCTACAAATTTCATTGCTATAGCAATAGTAATAATAATCAAAAGCATTACAAGTGCAATACTTCCAAAAAACGTAACTTTTTGTTTATTATTTTGATAAAAATTTTTTATTTTTTCTAATTTTTTTTTCATTTTGCTTCACCATACTAAAATAATACCATAGACCCAAAAAAAAAGCAATTTTTTAAATTGCTTTAAAGGCTTTTATCATTAACTATTTTTCTGCATTCCAAATCGCTGCTGCAGCACTACATCCAGAATTAGGATTTGTAATACATTTTTTACATACATTAAAATCATTTTCAGCAGTTCCTTTAAACCCACCTATTAAACCAATTATAAATGTAACAATTGTAGGCAATAAGAAAATTACAACAGCAGCAATGGCTCTTCTTACTAATGAACCAGTTGCTTTTTTAATTTCATCTTCTTTACTTGCAATAACGGCTTTCCCTAAATCAAGCATACCAAATACAATTAACAAGATAGGAATAACAATTTTAAATACTAATAAAACATATCCTACTATTTGCCATATGTTGGCTGTATTTGTACAAAAACCAGTAGTTGAATTTTGCATATCTACTACCAATGTTAAAAATGAATTCATAATTTTATACCTCTCTCTCAATTTCTATATTCATTTTAGCGATTATTTAAAGCAATGTCAAGTTTTACGGTGTAAAATGTGTAAATTTTGACATTTTGGCTAATTTTTTTCATATATTTTCTCTAACAATAATTTTTTTACAATTTCATCTTCTAGTAAATTAATCGAAAATGTTTTTTCTCCGATATGATTTAGTGATGTTCCACAATGGTAAATGATTTCTTTATCTAATATAAAATAACGGTCATGGAACGTATTTTCATAAACTACTTTTAGATTATGATATTGTAGATTATACTTTTCTATATCGAGTTCGTGTAATAAACTTTTTTCTTTTACAATTAATGTTACTTCTACATTTAATTCTTTTATATAATCTAATATGGTTTTATCGGCATAACCATCTATAATTACAAGTTCTTTTTTAGCACTTTTAAAAATATCAACTACTTTTGAATAGGCGTCGTAGATTTGACCATTAAAATAGATTTCATTTGTTTTTTGCTTTTCTTCAAATTTGGAAAATGATTCTTCTAACAAATTGATTCTACTATCATGATTTAAAATTAAATTTTTATAATATTTTTGTTCTATTAAATTTGTGCTTATATATTTTTTCATTGCTACAAATGCTCGCATAATTCGAATACTTACTTCTACTGCTATAGGAGCTTTTAATACTGTAGCGAGCATAGCAACACCTTCTTGAGTAAATGCATATGGTAAGTACTTAATATTTGTACCCCTTTTATTTTGATTTGTGTTCAAGGTTCCAAATTGGAACCTTGAAGTTTTGCATTCTTCTGCTGTTAACTGAAAATAAAAATCATTTGGAAATTTATTCAAATTCCTTTTTACTGCTTGATTTATTTCTTTTGTTCCATTTTTACATTGATACAGTCTTGCTAAATCACTATCAAGCATTACTTGTTTTCCTCTTATTTCATAGATTAAGTTTTCTACTTCTACTTTTTCTAATGTTATTTCATTCATAACCTATGCCCTCTTTTCTATTTTTTGGTCAAAACTTTTGACCAAAAACTCATTGTTATTTCAAGGTCACAATTTGTGACCTTGAATCTTTTCGCTCTTCTATCTTATTTTTTGGTCGCAATTTGCGGCTAAAAAATTATCAGTTTTTCTAAGGTTTCAATTTGAAACCTTGAATTTTCTTCTTTATTAAAACATATAATAACCTTCCTTCTTAAAGTTGCTATATTAACAGAAAAAGTTTAAATTTTTTGTCGATTTAAGGCAATAAAAAAAATACTTTCGTTTTTTTGAAAGTATTTTTTTAATACTATTTAAAAATATTAAAAATTTTACTATTTTTAGTTTGTTCTCCACTATTTTCTTCAAAACGAACAAAACCCAATTTTACTAAAAATTCTTCTAATACCTTATTGTTATCTAATTTATCATCTAAGCAAGGAATATTAAAGAACACTTTACTTTTTGATTCATATTCAAAGTCTTTTATATCTCTTTGATTTAAAATACTTCTATTTAAGACAATCTTTTTATCATGTAATTTTTCAAAAGTTCTCTTATCTTTACGAATTAATTTATTTAACTTAATTAAACCCGGTTCGATTAAATAAATCACTTCTGTACAAGAACTTATGCTTCCACGATCATTTAAATCTACCAAAATAACTTCTGCTTCACTATTCATAGCAATAAAAGCCGGTAAATCTAAACTAGAAGTTGTTTTTAAAGATTTATCATTAAAATAGATAAAATCGTGTTCATCCACTTCAACTGCAATAACATTATATTTTTTAGCAAGTTCTTTTTTTAATAAATACGTTAAGGTTGTAGATCCTGCATGATTCGTAACATTTTTAATACCAATAACACGTAATCCTAATTTATTATAATCTCCACCTTCATCATCAGAAGTATTTATATTGTTTAATTGATGATATTGAGCAACATCCTTATACGTATTTGGATTGTTAATTAAGAATTTAATCGCATCCACATTTCTTGTAAAATTATAAATACCCATAGAAATTAATCCGGATAGATATTTTGGAGAATTTACAATTTCTGAATCATCTAATAATAAAATGATATTACTTACATCCATACTAACGGATAAGTTTTGTAAAGTGGCTATATCTTGATAATTTTTTAAAGCCGTAATATCCAATATCATCTTATTATAGTAAAAGTTCGTAAATTGACTTACTAAATCTTCTACTTCAAATTCTCCATTTATATTTTTAATAATATCAATATCTAATGTAGCTAGTAATGATTGATATTTATTTGACACTATAACATTCACTTTTTATTCCTCCTTAGCGATTAAATTGTCTGCAGGATTTGCAATATCTCCTGTAGAACCATTTACATCAAATTTAAATATATCCCCTAAAATTGGTAAATTAAAATAGAAGAATATATTTACTTTATAATATACTTTACTTGGTAAATTTTCAGAAGGTGCTTTTACTTTTGTTACACAATAGTAATATTTCTTACTTCCACCTGTTGCATATTCAGTAGCTTCACTATTTAAATTGGAAACACCATAACTTCCTTCAGGGCAAGCTTTTGTAACCCCATAATTATTCGCTTTTAAGAAGTTATTAATAATTGCAATACTTCCATCTGAACCTGTAGTAAAACCTTCTCTTTTTTCAATAATGGTTAAAAGTTCATTTTTTACTTTAAATGCTTTTGTATAATTTAATGATAAAGCAAGAAAGGCAACAAAGATTAAAATGAACAAAATAACAAGTTGAGTTAACCATACACCAGATATTCCTTCTCTCATACTTACACCTCTCTTGAATGGCTTATAATTTTGGTATCACCAGATACTCTAAATTGGAAAGCACTTCTAAATATTGGTAAATCAAGTTGATAGAAGACAACTACACGATAGTAAACCATTTCTGGCATATCAGAACCTCCTGCTACACTTTGTTTTTTTAAACAAAAAGCAGCGTTTCGTTCATCTAAACTTCCATCACGATTATAACCATTATAATCATCTGGACATCTTCCAGTTGTTCTATAAGAATTTTCTTTTAAATATTCAACTATTTTTTTTATTGCTTCATCCGATTCCGGATCACTTAAATTGGCTCCTTCTGCTCTTTCTATTTCTTTTACAATGGTATTTTTTACATTAAATGCCTTTGAATGATTTATAGATAAACACATATAACCTGTAAAGAGCAAAATAAAGAAAATAACAATTTGAAAAATCCAAGTACCACCTATTGCTTCTCTCATAGTACCACCTTATTTATCCTTTCCAAGGGCATCTAAATTCATTCCCTTGTTGTTTTCCATTCTTATAGTATTTACAAGTAACAAGTCCATCACTTAAAGTTCTTTTATCACAAATGGCATCACTGCATTTATTGGTTGCAATAAAAGTATTTTTTAAATTAGGCCATAAAATAGCAAAGAAAAAGACCGATAGGAGTCCTACCGCTACAACAACTACAACTGTCATATTAAGTTCACCTGTGGCCTCTTTCATTCTTTATTTCTCCTTAAATCCTATTTTTTATCAGCATCATTATTATTTGGACAAGTTACTTCTTGTGCTTGATTATTTTCATCCATATACGTACATTGACACGTTTTTCCAGTACAATTACATGTAGTAGTAGATGCACATTTGGTACTATTTAAAATATTTACTTTAATGCTTGGCCATACGAATGCATAGAAGAATGCTGCTACGGCTGCAATAGCTACTACTGTAACAACGGTCATGTTTAATTCTCCGGTTGCTTCTTTCATATTTTATTCCTCCTCTATTCTAATTTTTATTATAACTATTTTTTATTATATTATCAATAGAATGTCTATTTTTTTACATTCCCATTAACATTAAGACGGCAAAAATTAATAAAACCATAACACCTAAACCAGTTGTAATTAACATACTCATGGTTTTTGATTCCATTTTTTCAAGTCTTTCTTTGTATCTTGTTTCACGAGCTTTTTGTTGTAAATTACTAATCGTTTTTGAGAAGGCTAGTAATTGATCTTGTTTATGTTCTTGTCTACCTAAACTTAAACGATATAAAAGACGCATCATACGCATGGAATCTCTTACGGGATATTGTCTAGCAAAGTTTACATATGGATCAATTTTATCATTACCAGCATTAATTTCATTAATTAATTCTTGTAAACCTTCTTTAAAGATTGGAGGGGCATCATCAATGGATTTTCCGATTGCTACCGGTACCGTGTAGTGTTGAATTAAGATTTCTAAACTTTTTAAGTAATGTGGTAGCATAGAATTAATTTCATGTAAATGAGCTTTATAATATTTTTTAATATTAAAATAATCGATTTTAAATACTAAAAAACCACCTATGAAACAGAAAAGAAGGGTAACATAATTTAATTTTGAAATAAAGCAAAAAACCAAAACAACGATGGTAATTAAACCATTACGAATTCTTTTGTTAAATAGAATATCACCATTTACGCCATCACCATATTTGGCTCTAACATAAAAATCCCAATCCTCTTCTTTTAGTTTTCTAAAATAGACTTCATTGTCTGCAATAAAACGGTTGGTACTGATTCTACCTGTATAATTCATTACAAAGAGGAAAATAGCTCCTATAATTAATATTTCTATCGCCATACTATTCTACCCCCACATCTGCATTGTAGTATTTCTCACCACTAAGTAAGAAATAACAATTAATAATTATGATTGCATGTAAGATTAATTTTACATACCATATATCTAATAGTTCAATATAACTATCCGTTCCAAGTAGAAATTGCATGGCCATAACAAGTAAGAATAACGCAAGACCAAAAGTAATGAAACGTTTATGGAAGTTTTTACGGTCTGCTTGGTCACGATAGACTCCTTCAACTAAGGCATCGATATCTTGACTCATGTTTTCTAAGGCTTCTCCTGAGTCCTTAGCACCTTCTTTGGTAATTTGTAAGAACAATTGGTTCATATTTTTTACCATATAGAATGGATATTTTTCATTAAAGAATTCAATTGATTCATCAATGGTACCATTTTGATAAGACATATCAATCATTGTTCTTACATCTTGTAAAACAGGGTCTTCTAAGATACCTGAATCTCTTACACCTTCTAGAGATTTAACAAAACTTTGGGTCGTTGTAAATTCCATAATAACGTTTGTCGTATAAATTTGAATTTGTTCAAAAATAAATTCACTATAAATCTTTTGATAACGTAAATACGCTAAGTAAGGGATAAACGCAACAGCAATTAAAGCATAGATAATGGCTACCACGATATTATAAAAGTATAAATAAGATATACCTCCAGCAATACCTGCAAACATAACAATTTGACTTGTATATTGTCTTGCGGTAAAGTCTTGTCCTAAAGCTTTTACTTTTTCTCTTACTTCTTTGTAACTATAGGGAGCAAATTTTTCATACGTATCTTTTACTTGCGTAATGAAGAAACGATACACATTTTCTCCATTATTTTGGCGATACGATACAACATAGATTCCGATAATCCATAAAATGATTAATTCCATTTTTTTTACTCCTTTCTATATTGTATCTGCTACTCGATTAATGGTAGCAGTCGGACGACTAGTCGTTTGTGTTTGAGTACTTGTTGTTGGTGTTGTTGCAATAGGTTTTATACTAGGTGTTGGACTTCCTGTTCGAAAGATATTTTCCGGTAAAACCACTCCTTGAATGGATAAGTAATCTCTTAAATGTTGGGTTGGATTATTTAAGGTCATTTTACCATCCATGGATTTTTGATAGATTGTATTTACTTTTGGTTTATTGTCATTATCATCCACATAGAATTCACATATTTCCATAATTTCCCTTTGAAAACGACCTAATTCTTTACTCATATAACCTTTAACATAAACACCTATTTGAACATAACGATGTATTGTTGTTAAAAATTGTTCTACATCTTGATTGGTTTCCAATAAACTATACATACGCATAGGAATTGAGGATGCTTTATCAGAGTGGATTGTAGATAAGATATGGTGCCCTGATGAAATAGAGTTACGGACAGCGAGTACGGCTTCGGCACTACGTACCTCAGATAAAAGAATCCAAATTGGGTTTTGTCTCATACAGGTAACAAGTACATCAGTATAAGAAGCAATATTATTGGTTTTCATTGCAACAATATCACGATGAGGAAATATACGATCTAAGTGTAATTCCAAAGTATCCTCTATCGTAATGATTTTTTCATCTTCCTTTGTTGTACTTGCTAAATATTTAACAAGTTCGGTTTTACCTGAACCAGTTTCACCACTTACGATTATATTGGCATGCCCTTGTACACATTGTAGTAGAAAATCAAGTAAATCTTCCGATACATATTTTTCATTTATTAACTTTTCTTTGTTCAAACGTATTTTAGCAGGTGTTTTACGTATTAAACAAGCAATACCATTTGTAGCAATTGAATCATGTATGAAATTCAAACGAAGTTCCGTAGATTCAGCATCTAAAAATGGATGAGCCATATTAAACGTTTTACCCATTACGTTTGAACATTGAAACGCTAATTTTTCCATTAATGCATTATTAATTTCCGGTCTTTCTACTTTAAATACACCTCGAGAAAGTGTCTTAATCCATACTTGACCACCATTACTATATGAAATATCGGTGACATCATCAATGCGTAAAAACTCTTCTAGGGGTCCAAAATCTAATTGTGAAAATATTGCATCATCCATGTCTAGACACCTTCTTTCCTTTTTATTCTTTTATTTTTTCTTAACCATTATTGGTTGTATCATTATTGTTTGTAGCATTATTCGTGTTCGTTGTATCTGTTGTTTGTGTAGTTACTGTATTTTCAGGTATAGCAGCAGCTTTAGATTCTATAAATGCTCTAATATAGTCACTTTCTACTCTCGTAGAATCAGGATTTGCACTATAAGATGCATTTCTTGGTACTGGATTAACTTTTATAGAATATCCACTGATGTCTTCAGCAAGATTTAATAATCTTAACATATCATTCGGTACCCAGAAAATTAATTCAGCAGGGACACGTGATTCAGATGCAGTTTCAAACACAGAATTTCCTTGGCTATCTTTTACATCTTTTACTTCAATACTTTTAATAAATGGTGAGTAAATATATTTACCATCATCATCAACAGCACTAAAGTATAAATCGATGTAATTTCCAGGGAATATAGAATTTGCATAGGTATCATGTAAATTTACACTTAAACTATATGGTGCATAACCGTCAGGTAACCCATTAAAAGCACTATCAGGTTGTTCTGCTTTTGTTTTTACAAGGTTTTTATAGAACATACCATTTTCAGGAATAGTTGCTCCATAAGAAACATAGTTATTGATAATTTCACTAGCATTTGTAATTAAGTTTGGACTATTTTTTACAACACTACTAGATACTTCCATATAACCAATCATATCAGCTGTAATTAATGTACGTGAAGATAACTCTTCTTTTGCATATGGTACCGTTACTGGTGTTGTTGCTTGTTTTACACGATAATTATAACCAATATATAGTACCAATATGGCTAGTAACACTCCTAATATTGTCACTGTGTTTTTGTTTGCTAAAAATCTTTTAACAGATGTTAATACATTTCCCATTTTTCATTCCTCCTAATTTTATTATTAACCCTACTCTTGACCTGAAAGTTCAAGAATAGCATCAACCTTATTTACAATATCAAATGAAGTAGCGTCTCCAACAACCATAAAACTTCTTGTTTTACTCGTTACTTTTACACTGACCTTTGGTGGTGCTTCATATATGTCATAAAAAGCAATTTCATACGTATTAAAACTTACGTTTTCTGCAAATCTTCTTACGAAAGATTCTATAAACTTTTCACGATCAATTTTAAGTTCTCCATATTCACGGAAATACCCATAATTGACTGAATCAACCATCGCAGCTTCCGTTACTTCTTTAATCAAATAGTAATCTTCTGTATTTTGTGTTGTAACATTCGATATAAGCATCATAATAACAACAACAAATACACCTAACAAGATTAACCAATAACCCCAGTATGTTTCTTTCACTTAATAACACCCTTTCTACTTATATGCAGGTCCTACATGATTTGCTTTATCAACACTTGTCCATAATTCCCAACTATCATTTAATTTAATTTCATTAAAGAATTTCTTTTGATTTTTTTCATCTCTTAAGAAAGCACTTGTACCATAAGCATTTGGAATTTCATCTTTAGTATGATAATCCAAATCTTTTGCCACATAAGTATCCGTTTCTTTATTATAATCACGAATTTCTTTCATATTATTTGGATTTAGTGTAATAACATATTGTGGTTGTTCATAAATAGTTTCAGCAGCTGCCTCAATTGCTTCTAAAGCTTTTTGTCCTTTTTCACTTGTCCAGTTAGAACCCATTGTTCTTTCATTTGGATTTAGATCATTAACGGATGCAACTTTATAATTAAATACGAAACCATCACCATCAAATATACAATTCGTACAATAAACATCACATTCCGGACATTTTGGTTCTTCATCATGATAACAATAATCTCCTACACATTCATAATCACAGTCGTCACAGTCTACTACGTAAACACATACGTATTCAACTCCAGCGGATGCATTTTCAGGGATTGTAGCTAATACATCATCTAAACGACCATTCTTACAAGATGGTTCATCATTATACATACCTAAGTTAGAGAAGTTTAATGTCCATTTATATACACCTGTTTTTGTATTTAACGCTACAGGGAAGACAGCACCTAAATAAGAATAGTTTTTGTGTACTTCTGCACCTTCAGGAATAGTATCAATTGTTCCATGTGGATAATTTGTTTGAAATTCTTGAGTATTTGCATATTCAGCAGTACCAGTTACTTCAATTTTACGATAATATAAAGCTTTACTATTTGTAGAAATACCTTTTTCTGTCGTTTGAGTTTTACATCCCTCTTCAGTACAATTTACATAAGCAGGATTTTCTAGAGTAGAACCTCCAGAGGTTGTATATTCATTATCTATCGGTGTATTTCCATCTTTAGAACCTGTTTTATAAGTAGCATCTTCACCTACAATAGTACCTCCACCACTTACAAGTTCATAATTTATATCTCCACTATATTGTTCGTTATAATCAAAGACTACTTCAGGATTTAAACATAAATTATTTTTCCAATTATAACAATCTTCCATATTATTAATTACTTCTTTTAAATGATTCTCTGCAGTATTTAAATTACTTCTAGCTGTATTTAAATTGCCTTCCGGATCATAACTTCCGTAATCGTGTGATTGATTTACACATTTAGTTCCATTTGGAGAATTTTTATCTGGTACGGTAGCAGTATAGCCTTCACTTCCCCATTTATGATAATCTGTTTGAATAGAAGCTCCATATTTAACTTGATATTCTCCTGTATCTTTATTGTAATTAGTTAATGCTATTCCGTCATTGTAACTTTTTGAGTCAATTTCCCAAAAGATTCCAGCTGATTTATTATCACAATTTGTTCCATAATGAGGCATAGCAGATTTAGCAAGTTCAGCTTCATGTTTTGCTTTTATATAAGCATTGTAAGCATCTCTTAAATCCTCTTGAGCTTTTTTAATATCAGAAAGGTATTTATTAATATTAACACCTTTTTCCGGGTCATTATCTGCATTAGTAGCATAACATGTTCTTGTTGCGTTAACTACTGTATTTTCTAATTCAAAATATCTACCGCTATCTGAGTATTTAGCTCCCGGTAAAGACATAACGTAATCTTCTTTACAATACACTGCACAATAAGGATTATTCTTTTTTACTGTTGATGTATCTTGATAAGTATTACCGGCATCATCGTTACTATTTAAAATACAATATTTAGCATTTTTAGGAGCTGTTATTTTCATTTCATTTCCAGATACATCACAATAATCTTTTTTTTCTAAGGTAGTTTTTTCATTACATTTGTCATTATCATTATTTTTACAATATTTTTCATAATAATTTCCACCTGTTGAAGGATCTATACTTCCCGTAAAAGTTTGTGTTGCATTTGTTTGACTAGCATTTTCGTTTTGTGAAACAACATCACTATAATAGATAACATTTTGGATTATACTAGCAGCTGTACAAAAACGTACACCTGCACTATTATAAAATGCATTAATGGTAAAAGAACAACCATTGTTTGTTGCAGCAACTGTTATTGTACCACTTGTTTTATCCCATTGTTTGTTTTTTATTTCGCAACCTGATTTACAAACAAAATCTACTTTATCAAGCGGTACAGAAGAGGTAACGCTATAAGTTACTTCTGCACCATTTCCACTAATTTTAGTAAAACTTAAATTTGCAGTTGCTTGATTATTATTTACAGTTGCATTGTTGGCTTCAGAAACTAAAGATTGTATTTGTGATAACAAAGGTGAACTTACAATGTAATCTGCTGATTTAGACAAGTTATGAATACGTGCAAATTCACGAAGTGCCATTTGTTTTACGTTGTGTCCAACAGGTGCATTTAGAATATAAGCAAAACCGGCAGCAACTTTAGTATCCGTTACACTTTGACATGATACATCAGAAGGATTATCTCCACCATCTAAAGCATTTCCATGGTCTAGACAGTATGCATCATACGTTGCATTTCCATCTTGAACTGTAACGTAAAAATCTTGATAAGCTTCACCTGTATTGTATAATGTAGAATTATCCGTAGTACCATTGTTACTAATCCATGCTTTAGCTGCATTTACATGTAATGGATTCATTAATAAAATTCCTAATAAGGAAATTATTCCATATTTTATAATCCTTTCATTTTTTTTCATAATACCCTACTCCTTTTCTTTTTAATCAGAATCACAGTAGTAGCAACCCCCGCTACAACAATAACTATTCCAACTGAATAAATTATTAGTTTATTATTATTATAAAAATCTTTCAATTTGTCAATAAAATTCTTATTATTTTCCTCTTGTTGTTGTTCTTCTTGCTTTTCTTCAGTATATTTTTCTACCTGATTAATAAAATCCCCTAGTGAAATGTTTTCGCTTGATATAAATTGTTGGCAATAGTAGAATTCAGAATTATTTTGACAAACTGCTAATTCCGAATACGGATTATACATCGGTGTAATTAGAGGAATTGTTCTAAATCTTTCTCCTGCACAAGAATATTTATTAGAATACACTTCTATTGTGTAATTTACTAACTTGCTAGTTTCTTCTGTTCTAAATGTTACTTGGCCATTATTTGTATCCTTATAGTAATACGTTTTTTCATTGGAATTAGCATCATTAGATACTTTTACATATATATCATCCGTTATATTTAATATTGTAATATCAAAGCCTTTTATATAATGATCAACTTCAGGAATATTACCATTTTCATCTGGACTATCAATATCTAACACTTTTCCTTTATATATATCTACTACTTCATAAGTTGCTTTTACATTAGCAACTATATTATTTAATTCTGCTTGTTCACTATAACTGCAAGAACTTGCTGCCTGTACCATACTTGGAGTTAGTAATATAATTGCTAGTAAAAACAAGTTTTTCAAATTTGTTTTCATCTAATCCACCCAATTTCAATAATCTATTAAAGATTATAGCATAGTGTAAATGGAAATACAAGTTTTTATGATGAAAATGAAAAAGAAAAAAGAAAAATTTTCTATTCTTTTTCCTTCTTTAATTTTTCAATTCGTTCTAAATCTAAACCTGTTGCTTTTGCTATTTGTTCGTCAGTTCCTAACTTCATTTGCAATAGTTTCTTTGCTGTTTCTATTTGAAATTTATATCGAATACCACAATTATCAAGATATTCTTTGTCATAGTATAACCATCGATTTAGAAATGCTTGATAGTCATCTATCTTGTCATTTACCTTTTTCATCATTTCACTCTCCCCATAAACCTCTTCTCGTAGCCTTTTATCTTCACATACAAAGATATACAAAAGCCATCTTAAATCCCTTTCATTTAACTTCTCAATTTCATTATAATCGATTTCATTTAATAAATCTATATTTATATCAAAGATTTCAATATCTTTGTTACGAAT